>DATCBR010000297.1:0-11403 GCA_036511765.1 Acidobacteriaceae bacterium
CATCTTCGAATGGACACGCAGCTGGCCTGTGATACTGATTGCCGTCGGTGTGCTGATGATCCTGCGCCGTACGGTCTTCTCGCCGGGCTATGGCGCGGTGCCTCCTTACCGCGCTGCGCCCGTGCGGCCAGTTCCGCCCGCGCCTGTTGCTTCTGTCACTACAACAGAGATTGTGCCGGCAGACCCAAGCCATTTCACTCGCGCCGATCGCAATGACCACGAGGAAGGTAGATAAGCCATGGCAACCACTCCTCCACGAACTCCCCCTCCCAACATGCCACCCGGCCCTCCCGCTGGCCCTCCCCCCGGATACGACCCGCGCGATCAGCGCCGCTGGTATCGCGATCAGGCACGCGCGCAGCGCGCTGCGTGGAAGGCAGACCGCATGCACATGCGCTGGCAGATGCGCTCCATGCGCCGCGGCTCAGTGCTGGGGCCGCTGGTGCTGATCGCCGTCGGCGTCATCGTCCTTCTTGTCCAGACCGGCCGCATCGATCGCGACCAGTTCTTCACCGTCTACGCGCACTGGTGGCCGATGCTGCTGGTGGCGGCGGGCCTGATCGTGCTCGCCGAATGGGCGCTCGACCAGTTCCACATGCGCGATCCGGAGGCGCCGCAGTACCGCCGCTCCATGGGTGGTGGCGTTATCATGCTGCTGCTCTTCCTCGTATTCATCGGGGTGATTGTTGAAGCTGGCCTTGCTTTCCACCGAAATGGCGAAGGTCTTATCCTGCATGGCCTCAACTTCGATCAGGACTCCTGGGAGGCATTGTTCGGCGACAAACATGAGTACGACCAGACGCTTGACCTCGCCGCATCCGCCGGCACGCTGGCCATCAGCAATCCGCGCGGGGACGTTACCGTGAGTGGAACCAGTGACGACGGTCGCATCCACATTGCGGAGCACAAGACCATCTATGCGAACTCGGATGACAGCGCCGAGGCCCGTTCCCAGGACATGGCCCCGAAGACCGAGACGACCGGCCCAGACACCCGCGTCAGCATCCACGGCGTCGACGGTGGACACGCCGACCTGACCATCACTGTCCCTCCGGATGCCGTTACCCACGTCAACGTAGACCGCGGCGACATCCACGTCTCCTCCATCAAAGGGGCGGTCAACGCCACCACGAATCACGGCAGCGTAGAGCTGGACGGCATCACCGGTCCTGCTTCGGTTGACATCAACAGCGGCGCATCGCTCCGCGCGCACGACCTCGCCCACGGCCTCATCTTCCGCGGCCGTGCCGCCGATGTCACGCTCGCCGACATTACCGGCCCGGTCTCCCTGGATGGAGATATCTTTGGGACCACGGAGATCGAACGCATCAACGGCTCGGTCCACTTCCACACCAGCCGCACCAACCTGCAGTTCGTCCGCCTCGATGGCGAGTTTGCGATCCACGGCGCAGACCTCTCGGTCGACCGCGCCCAAGGCCCGCTGGTGATCGTCACCAACAACCACAACATCTCCTTTGACCGCGTCGCCGGTGACATCTCCATCACCAACACCAACGGCTCCGTCGAGCTGTCTGCGGCGCCTGCTCTGGGCAACATCACGGTTCAGAACCGCAACGGCTCCGTCAGAACGACGCTGCCCGAACATGCCGGCTTTGTGGTGCAGGCCACCACGACGCGCGGTGAGATCGACTCCAACGTCGCCTTCGCCTCCGGCGGCCAGCAGGAGCATCTCTCCGAAAACAGAAATGAGAAGACACTGGAAGGAGTGGTTGGCACGGCAGCCGATGCGCCGACCGTGCACATCCGCACCGTCAACGGCGACATCTCCATCATGAAGGGCGATGTGCAGCCGCTGACCCCGCCCGCGCCGCCTGCGAAGATCACCCTGGCCCCACCTGCTGCACCCAAGGCGCCCAAGACCAACGCCGCCGCAAAGACCCCAAAGCCGCCCTCCGCGCCGGAGGCACCTGCCGCTCCGAACCCCTGATCGCGGGGACGCGTAAAATTGCAGCGATGCTGCGCTCCTATCAGGGAATCACTCCCACTATTCCTGCCTCCTGCTACATCGATCCCTCGGCGCAGATCATCGGCGACGTGGTCTTCGGCGAACGCTCCAGCGCGTGGATGAACGCCGTCATCCGCGGCGACGTCAACTCCATCCGCATCGGCGCAAACTCCAACGTGCAGGACTGTGCCGTGCTCCACGGCATGCGCTATGTCTATCCCGTCCATGTCGGCGACTGGGTCACCATCGGCCACAATGCAACAGTTCACGGCTGCGTGCTGGCCGATGCGGTCCTCGTCGGCATCGGAGCGACCATCCTCAACGACGCGAAGATCGGCGAAGGCTCCATCATCGCCGCCGGCGCTGTGATCCCCGAGCATACCGTCATCCCGCCCAACTCGCTGGTCGCGGGCGTTCCCGGCAAAATCCGCCGCACCCTGGGCGAGGAAGACCGGAAGCTGATTCTGCAGTACGCGAAGAACTACCTGGACTACACCGAGATTTATCTGAAGGAAGCCGCCGAAGCCGTGAAGAAAGCTGCCTTGAAGTAAGTAGCCCCAGAGGTTCGGACCAGGAGCGGATGGCATCTCCAGCTCTGCTAGCATCGGGAACAAACGACGAGGACGAATGGGAACGATAGCTCAGGAACGGACGCGAGGCTCGGAGCTGGTGCGTGCGGAGGCGCGCGCGCTGCTCGAACTTGCGATACGCCTCGATGGGCCGATGGCGGAGCCGTTCGCGCAAGCGGTGGAGCTGGTCGTTGAGGCCGCGGGGCGAGGCGGCCGCGTGATCGTCACAGGGATGGGCAAGAGCGGGCTGATCGGGCGAAAGATTGCCGCGACGCTGTGCTCGACCGGGACGCGGGCGCACTTTCTGCATCCGGCGGAGGCGCGGCACGGCGACCTGGGTCTGGTCGCCGAGGGCGATGTGGGGCTAGCGCTCTCGGCCAGCGGCGAGACCGAGGAGCTGCTGGATCTGCTGCCCGCGCTGGAGCGTATGGGAGTGAAGATCATCAGCCTGTGCGGCAACGGCGGTTCAACTTTGGTGCAGGCAAGTGCGGTGTGGTTGGATGCCAGCGTGGCGGCCGAGGCATGCGCGGGCTTAATGCCGAAAGACACAAGCGGGCTCGCGCCGACGGCGTCGACGACAGTGATGCTGGCGCTGGGCGATGCGCTGGCGCTGGAGATTTCGCGGCAGCGGGGCTTCGCGGCGGAGGACTTTGCCGAGCTGCATCCCGGCGGAAGGCTGGGGCGGCGTCTAGCGCGGGTGAAGACGCTGATGCACTCGGGCGAGGCGATGCCGCAGGTGGCGGTGGATACGGTGATGACGCAGGTGATCCACGAGATGAGCCACAAGCGGCTCGGCATGACGACGGTGCTGGGGAAGGGCGCGAAGCTTGAGGGCGTGATCTCCGACGGCGACCTGCGCCGTCTGCTGGAGCGCGATGGAGCCAACGCGCTGGCCCACACCGCGGCCGAAATCATGCACCGGGCCCCAGTGACCATCGGGCCGGAGGCGTTCGCAGGCGAGGCGCTGGTGCTGATGGAAGAGCGCAAGATCACAGCTTTGGTCGTAACCGGCGCGGCGGGCGAAGCCCTTGGTGTCGTCCACCTGCATGATCTTTGGGAGACGAGCAGCTAACAGCGCGTTGGCAAGTCAGCGGGCCTGCGCGTAATTTTCAAGGGCGTCCGACCCAATGAGTGCCGTCGCATCCTTCCGCTAAAACCTCTGATAGCCGATATTCAGTACCGAGATCCTTATCTTTCAGATAGATCACGTCGTCGACAGCAAAGTGCTCACTCTCCCGAACCACGACTGCTACAACGCGCCATAATCCCGGTCCGTCAATAGGCATATAGGTAAGTCTGACGGTTGCGCCAAATGACCCGTCTTTTTCAACTTGCACACTTTCGATCTGGAAGTTAGCTGGCGAGGCTTTTTCGTTAGCCCCTGTGAAAGGCCCCGACTCCGACCAACCAAAATGGGGCTTTTACGGCACGTCCTCGGTTTTGCCGAAACCAATCCCTTGAACAAGCGTCAGCCAAATCAAATTTGTGAAGTAGCGATTTGCTTAGGTAGGGATTGAAAGTCCTCTTCTCACCTGCTTCAGACAAAATGCCGTATGGATGGCGCGCCACTACCTGCGTATAGAGACTTTGCACCAGCGCCTTCGGATCGTTAGGCAGCGGTTTGCTGTGCGCGGTCTGCTGACCGAACACCGATGCAACCGTGAATCCGAGAAGAACAATCGCGCGCAGTTTCATATCGGCTAGACACTCATTGAGTTACTTCGTCGCATGGCCCAGAACTTTATACCAAAGCTTCCAAGCCATGCTTCTCGACTACTGATAGGAGTTTGAGCGCCATGCCGCTTGGCTGCTTGGCGCCCGTCTCCCACTTCTCGACGGTGGACTCGCTGGTGTTGAGGTAGCGCGCAAACACAGGCTGACTGACTCTGTGCCTCTCACGCAGTTTCTTGATCTCCCTGGGCTTAAAACGCGGAGGTGCAGCGAGACAGGTCACGTCAAAGCTGCGCATCGTCGCCTTGTCGATTGCTCCCACCTTGTACATGGCTGAGGCGGAAGAGTGGATCGCCTCGAAGGCGCTGCTCCTGAATTTAGTTTTCTTTGCCATCGCAAATCTCCATCCAGTCTTTCTCTTGAACCAGCCGATCCACCTGCTGCGTACTCAAAGAGGTATAAATTTTTACCAGCCTGCGGAACTCGGCAAGCTCATCGTCTTCGATGTTGGCTCGGTCTTGCTTGGCAAACAAATATTCGTAAATCCAGAAATTCCCTGCTCGGGTCAGGATGATGGAGCGGTACTGGTTCTTCTTCAGCCGCTTTTTGAAAACACCGCCGCCAAGATTGTCCGCCTGACCGAGCATCACTTGCTCAATGGCCGCGCATAGTTCCTTGTCCGAAAGATGCGTCTTCCGCGCCGCTTTTGAGAACCATGCGGTTTTGAAAACGCGCTGTGAAATCTCTACGTGCGCGGTCATAGTTGAACTGTAGCACCAGGTACAACCATAGTAAAGTCTTTAGGAACGCGTGCGGGAACTACTTGGCGGGCGCTTACTTCGTCTGCATCCCCCAGAACTGGTCGAGAAAAAGGTAGCGAGGGCGGAGCGTATCGGGCTTCGCGATGGAGGTCGCGTCGAGGTGCATGACGGGATACGCATCGCCACTGGCCGTGCCGGACATGCGCAGAGTGCCCGTTGCCTGGTTGTAGCTGGGCCATTGCGGAAGGCCCGCTCCATTGGGGTCACCGGTGCGGGCGAAGTTGATCCAGTACTGCTGCATCAGCTCAGACAGCGCGCGGTCTTCCGGACGGACCTTCATCTGCGGACGCGAGTCCAGCGTGCCGAAGACATATTCGATCTCGTCGGAATGGTAGGCGCCCACATCAGTTGTGTGGTTGCGGTCACCGGGGTTAGGCAGCTCAAAGTGGTATCGGTAGACGGGCGCATCGCCGGTGCGTGAGTGCGCCTCGAGCCAGGCCCACGTGCTGTAGCCAATCGCCCGGTCGCTCGCATAGTTGCCCGCGGAGCGCAGGGCCTCGGCCTCAGTGGAGATGGGATAGACGGCGAGCGCGTCTTTCAGGCGGTCGCCGAATGCGTTGCGCAGTTGCGCGACAAATGCGTCTGCCTTCGGCAGAGGCGGTGGTGGATTGCCGGGCACGTCATCCGCGTTCCAGCCGGCGAGTAATGGGATGTGCGCCTGCTTGCCGTCGGCGTAGATGTGCGCAATCGTGTCCGGCAGGAAATAGCCATCGACGATGGGGCCAAAGCGCGGTGCGTTGCCGTTGCGCGATGTGGCCGCCTGCATGATCTCGTCTGCCGGCAGCTGGCGCAGGTAGAAGAGCTTATTGGAGCCGAAGGCACGGGTCGCCCACGCGGCATTGATGGAGGCTGCCTGCGCGAGCACCGGCATCGTGCGGCCGGCGGGAAACTCGCTGCCGCTCTCGCCGATAGCGCGCGCAAACAGTGTGGCGGCGACCGGCGAAGCCATCTGCGCGGAGACGGACATGGAGCCGGCCGACTCACCGAAGATCGTTACGTTGTTGGGGTCGCCGCCGAAGGCCGCGATGTTGCGATGCACCCAGGTGATCGCGGCGGCCTGGTCCAGCAGGCCGTAGTTGCCGGCGCTGTGGTGCGGGTCTTCGTCGGCCAGCTCCGGCAGGGACAGGAAGCCGAAGATGCCGAGGCGGTAGTTCATGCTGACGACGATGACGCCGCGGCGTGCGAGGAACTGGCCATCCTGGCGGGCTTCTGACGAACCGCCAGTGGTGAAGCCGCCGCCGTAGATCCAGACCATCACTGGAAGTCCGGCTGCGCCTTTGCGCGCAGAGCGCGCCGTGGCGGACGAGGGCGTCCAGACATTGAGCGTCAGGCAGTCTTCGCTGGGACCGGGATCGTGGAAGACCATATCCGGAAAGCTGCCGGACTGAATGCAATGCGGACCGAAGTCTTGCGCGTAGAGGACCTTCTTCCACTTGCCGAAGATGGGTTGTGGCGCGCGCCAGCGCAGTTCGTCAATGGGCGGCTGCGCGTACGGAATGCCTTTGTAGGCGATGACCTGCGCGTCCGGCGTGAGGACGCCAAGCACGCGGCCGTTCTCCATCTGGACGGGTCGCGGCTGAGGGACACGCGCTAGCTTCGCGGCGCGCTTAGGTGTGGTCTGTGCCGATATCCGGGAGAGCAGGCCGATGCTGGCTGAAGCGATGAGGAGCGCAAGACAGACGAGGCGAAGCGCGCGGGTCAGCATGGTGCTGCAAGTCTACAGGGGAAATAACGAGTCTAGAGCTGTAAGCTGGTCAGCTCTAAGCTGACAGCTATGGAGCTATTGCTTCCTTGCTCGGGGGGACTGCGGACATATTGAGTCACCGCGGCGGAAGAAGCAGGTTGTCGATCAGCCGCGTGGCGCCGATGAAGGCGGCGATGGCAAGCAAAGCGCCTTGCGCGGTGTCGGTGAGTGGGAGAAGTGTGTCGGGGTCGACGACAGCGGCGTAGTCGATATGCGCGGGGATGTCGCGGGCTTCGGGCGAAGGATCGGGTGCGGTGAAAGTGTCGAGCATGGCGGCGCGCAGTGCGTCGGCGCGGGTTTCGCCGGAGGCGGCGAGATTGCGGGCTGCTGCAAGCGCGCGGTAGAGGACGCGGGCGCGGAGGCGCTCGGCGGCCGAGAGGTAGCGATTGCGCGAGCTGATGGCGAGGTTGTCGGCCTCGCGGACGGTGGGGCAGATGACGAGTTCGACAGGCAGGTTGAGGTCGCGCGTGATCTGGCGGAGCACAGCGACCTGCGCGGCGTCCTTCTGTCCGAAGAAGGCACAGTCAGGTTGGATGATCGAGAACAGCCGCGTGACGATGGTGGCGACTCCACGAAAGTGGCCAGGGCGCGACGCGCCGTCGAGACGGTCGGCGATCGGGCCAGGATCGACGAAGGTGGCGTTGCCCAGGGGATACATCGTGTCCGCCGAGGGCGCGAAGAGGAGATCGACGCCGGCGGATTCGAGCTGGGCACAGTCGGCGTCGAAGGTGCGCGGGTATTTGGAGAAGTCCTCGTTGGGTCCGAACTGCGTGGGGTTGACGAAGATGGATGCGGCAACAAGATCGCACTGCGCACGCGCGGCGGCGACGAGAGAGAGATGACCCTGATGCAGCGCGCCCATGGTGGGGACGAGGCCGAGAGTTGGCCCAGCCGCGGACGATGCGCGCGCCTGCGCGCGGAGCGAGCAGCAGGCGGCGTGCATTTCAGCGGGCGTGGTGCAGATGAGCATGGAGACCAGAGAGCCTACAAATGCGGGGATTCTTCGCCCGTTCGACTCGGCTCCGCCTCGCTCAGGGCTCAGAATGACAAGTTCGATCAGTTGGTGGCCGGCGACGAGGAGGAAGGTGCTTATGCCTTGCGCGCGAGGCGGTGGTTCGAGAGAAAGGCAGACTGGAGCTCGCGCGGCAGGTGGTAGCTCTCTGAGTCCGACGGGAAGCTGCGGGTAGCGACATCGCGGCGATATTTTTCGAGTGCGTTGGAGAACATACCAGCCGCATCGGCGTAGGGGCGGACGAACTTGGCGGCGGGTGCGAAGGTGAGGTTGAAAAGATCGTGGAAGACGAGGATCTGGCCGTCGCAGTCCGGGCCAGCGCCGATACCGATGGTGGGGACGGAACAATGCCCGGTGAGGTCCGCGCCGACCTCGCGCGGGATGCCTTCGAGCACGATGGCAACGGCGCCTGCGTCTTCGAGCGCGCGGGCGTCCGCACGCAAGTGGTCGATGGCGGCGAGCGTCTTGCCCTGCACCTTGTATCCGCCCATGGCGTGGAGCGACTGCGGCGTGAGGCCGATGTGTCCGACCACCGGCACATCGGCGTCCGTGAGACGGCGGACCAGGTCTGCGCGGGTTGTGCCGCCTTCGATCTTGACGGCCTGCGCGCCAGCTTCTTTCAGGAAGCGGACGGCGTTGGTTACTGAGTCGTCGATAGCTCCGTGATAAGAGCCGAAGGGCATGTCCGCGACCAGGAAGGCGCGGCGCGTGGCGCGGGCCACTGCGCGCGTGTGGTGCAGCATCTCATCCAGCGTGACGGGCAGGGTGTTTTCGTAGCCGAGGACGACCATGGCGAGCGAGTCGCCGACGAGGATGAGGTCGATTCCGGCCTCGTCCGCCAAGCGCGCGGTGGGATAGTCGTATGCGGTGAGCGCGGCGATGGGCGAGCCGAGCCGCTTCTTGTCCAGCAGGGTTTGAACGGTGACGCGAGGGGTGTTGGCGGAGGAAGACGAGGCTTCCGCGGGGCGAAGCTGGGTGAGGCTCATTCCAGGTTTCTCCAGTGCCACTCCGGCAAAGATGCGCCGGATGCAGCCCGATACTGCGAATAGTTTACCCGGTTCGAGGTTCGGGGGTTCGAGGTTCGAGGTCCTCAGTTGTCCGTTCTCCGTTCGGTTTTGAGGAATTTCGACCCTCGGCGGGAACAATCGTCTTTTTCCCGGTGTCTTTCGTCTAAAGGACGCTGGGGCATGATGCCGCCGAAGGGGAGACGGGATTTTGGGGCCAAACTTGCAAGCGGAGTGCAGCGTTCCTATAATCGGCATCATATTTGCCTCGCAACCGTGCTTTGCGGCACAGGCGAACGGGATGGAGAGCGGCGTTGAGAAAAACTCGGTCCCGGAGACTCCGGCGGCAGGCATTCTGAAAACCAAAATGATTGAGGAGTCTTCGATGAAGAGGATCGTGAAAGCCGCTTTCCTGACGTGTGTCGCTGTGGCACTGCCGTCGGTTTCGTTCGCGCAAGCTGCTGCTGCGCCCGCTGCGGGCGCCCAGTGCCAGATGCCGGATGCTGAATACCAGGTCTACAACAACGCCAACACGCAGACAGACCCGAAGGCCAAGGCCACGGCGATCGAGGCGTATCTGACGCAGTTCCCGAACTCGTGCGCGAAGAAGGAGGTGCTGCTGGCGGAGATCAAGGCCTATGTCCCGGCGAACGATATCCCCCACGCAATTGGTGCGGCTGACAAGGTGCTGCAGCTTGATCCGAACAATGCAGAGGCGCTGTTCTGGGAAGCATATCTCCACAAAGTCGCGGCCGATGCGATCACCGATCCCGATCTGAAGAAACAGGCGGCGGCGCAGCAGCCCGACCTGGATCAGGCGGCGAGCTACGCGCAGAAGGGACTGGCGGCGCCGAAGCCGGCGGCGGTGTCCGACGCTGATTTCACGACCTACAAGGAGACGGCCTACCCTGCGTTCTATAGCGCCATGGGCGCCGACGCGCTGAACAAGAACGACAGTCCCGGAGCGATCGACGCCTACAAGAAAGAGATTGCGTTCGTGCAGGGCGACCCGAAGCTGGCTCCGCAGCTACAGACGCCGGGACAGATCCTGAAGGACGTTTATCTACTGGGCGTGGCGTACTTCCAATCGACGCCGCCGGACTTTTTGAACTGCGCGTTCTACGCGACGCGGGCGGCCTCCTTTGCCGGCAACTTCAAGACGCAACTGGAGCCGACTGCGAAGTTCTGCTACAAGCAATACCACGGCAAGCCCGACGGGTACGACCAACTGGTGCAACTGACGCAGGCGAATGTTACGCCGCCGGCGAACCTGGGAACGACGATCACTCCGGCGCCGACCATGGCGGAGATCATTGCGGGCATTTTGAAGGACACACCTCCGGACCAGCTTGCGACTGCCGACAAGGAGACCATCCTCCAGAACGGCACGCCCGACCAGGTGGCGACCGTCTGGACTTCGATGAAAGGCAAGACGCTCCAGTTCCCCGACATGGTTGTTGTCTCGTCGACACCGCAGCAGGTGCAGGTTGCGAGCCCGGCGGCGGTGGTCCCGGGGCAGGCGCCGACAGCGGACTTCACCTTCAACATGACTCCGCTCGAAGAGCTGCCGGCGAAGGCAACAGCGCTGCAGAAGAGGGCGTATGAGAAGAAGCAGGCGGATATTGCCGCCGCGACTGCGCCGGGACAGAAGGTGACGCTGACCGGGACGTTCGACTCCTACACGCCCAAGCCGTTCATGATTACGATGACGGACGGCACGGTGATCCTGCCGGAGGCGAAGAAGCCGGCGGCGGGACATGCACCGGCTGGGCATGGGCCAGCGGCGCATCACACGGCCCCGCATAGGGCGAAGTAAGCCGGTTGATGGTTGGTGGATGTTTGTGAAAAGGCCCGGCGAGATGCCGGGCCTTTTCGTTTGGTGGCGACGGTTGTGCCAAAAGCAGATTCCTTCGCATTCGACTCGGCGCTGCGCGTCGAACGCTGCGGAACGACAAAGGCAAATGCGGGAGTCCCTCGACTGCGGCGCTCGCTGCGCAAGCGTCTTCGCTCGGGATGACGGCATCTTGGGTTGGCTGCGCGGCCTCGCTCGGGATGGCGGGCGTCGGGAATGGACGGGCCTCATGCGAGGACCTCCAGGCCGGCGGTGTAGGCGGCGGTGAAGCGGTCGAGGCCGTTGGTGCCACCGTTGACGAGGCGGCGGGCGTGGGCGAGGTCGTTGGATTGCTACGCTGGCCGCGCGGGTGACTGTGTGGCTGTTGATGCAGCCGGGCTTCGCGGGATTGCCCGCTGATATCGCAAGACTTCACTGAATCGCGGCGAGTCCTTTTGTCGACTCCAAGTGACCTTCGCAAATGTGCCTGCCGCCGTGGATTGTAAAGTCCCCACGAGGTCCGCTTTCTCGATATGTAGATCAAGAATTGATGATGAATCCCTAAGCCTTCCCTTCTCTCCTAGGTGGAGGACGATCCGATTCCTGCGAAGGTAGAATCTGTCGATATAACCCTCCAGATCGCCACGCGTTCGCTTGGCGTTGTCGTATTCGAACGCCTCTCTCGAGTTGTGCTCGAATATCTTCTCCGCCGAGCCCTTGACGGAGGGGCCTGCCTGCCAAAGAGTGGCTTCATACTTGAGGCGCAGGTTCAGATAGTCCGGATT
>DATCBR010000298.1:0-8136 GCA_036511765.1 Acidobacteriaceae bacterium
CCCCCCAACAATTCCTGCTCGCGCCGTACGAGTGCCAATCTTGCCCCGTCGCCCGCAATCCGCTACACCGCTGCTCGTCAATAAGGATGAGGCTGCCGCGGCTGAGAGTCCTGGTTCCGCGAAAACGTGGTCCGCAGTTCCACTTTCGCTTCATGCAGGAACTTCGGGTTGGGCGTATCCGCTATGGAAGCCGGTCTTTTATCCCGCGAAACTGGCTGCCAAACGCTTTTTGGAGTTCTATGCGACGCAACTGAACTCTGTGGAGGTGAACTATACCTTCCGCGCGTTTCCCAGTGCGAGTACGGTGGCGGGCTGGATCGCGGCGACTCCTGATGGATTCAAGTTCAGCTTTAAAGCGCCACAGGTAATCACTCACATTCGCCGATTGCGAGATTGTCATGAAGCGGTCGAGCGGCTGGCGACGGTACTGGAGCCGATGCGGGCTGCGGACAAGCTGGGGTCGCTGCTCTTTCAATTGCCGCCGAACTTCAAGGCGGATGCCGCCCAGTTAGGCGACTTTCTTTCGGCACCGGCACTTGTGGGTGCGAATGCACCGATGGTCGCGTTTGAGTTCCGCCACGAGTCGTGGTTCTGCGAAGAGATCTACGCTGTGCTGCAGGCGCGCAACGCGGCGTTGTGCATCGCGGAGAGCGACGATCTGCGTACGCCGGAGGTACAGACCGCGCGGACCCATGCCTGCTACCGTCTGCGACGCAGCGGCGGGTACAGCGCAGCGGAGATCGAAGCGTTTGCGGGGCGTTTTGCGGCGCTGGCGAAAGATCGTGAGGTCTATATCTACTTCAAGCATGAGGACGAGCCCAGCGGCGCGTTGAATGCAGTTGCCTTTCTTCGGGCTTGCGCGGAAGGGGCAGGGAAGTGAGCGTCCCCGCCGCCGAAAAGGTGTATCCACATGTAGAAGCAGCGGAATTTGCACCCGAGCCATTCGTTCCGTGGCTCTTTCTAAGTAACTGTCACCTTCAGACTGTCGCGGGGAATTTTCTGCTGCGGACAAATCAGCTTCCAGAGCCGGCGCGAGAGATAGTCGAGGTTTCGCCTGCCGCTGGCGGTAAGATTGCAAGCAACGTGCTGTGCCTCTGCCATTGGCAGCCGCAGGAGGTGCGTGCGCAGCGGCCGACTGCGATTCTGGTCCATGGTCTCGAAGGCTCAGCGGAGTCGCAATACATGGTCGGCAACGCCAATAAATTCTGGCTTGCGGGAGCCAATGTCATCCGCATGAATATGCGCAACTGCGGTGGCGACGCGTATGAGATGGCGCGGCTTACGCCGACGCTTTATCACTCCGGCCTCTCCGGGGACGTGAACGCAGTGATGCGCTTCTTTATTGCGCGCGAGGGGCTGAGGAGTGTTGCTCTGATCGGTTACTCGATGGGCGGCAATCTGGTGCTGAAGCTTGCGGGCGAGTTGGCAGACAGTGCACCGCCAGAGCTGCACTCGGTGGTCGGGGTTTCGCCGGTAATCGATCTGGATGATTCGGTAGCTGCGCTGCACCGGCCTGCCAATCGCCTTTATGAGAGGCGGTTTGTGAGGGCGCTGCTCAGGCGCTATCGCAATAAGACGAGCTTCTTTCCCCAGGCTTACGATCCGGGCAGGGCTTCTGGTGTTAGGTCGGTGCGGGATTTCGATGAGAGGATTACAGCGCTGTACTCCGGCTTTTCATCGGCCAAGGACTATTACTATCGCGCCGCAGCCGCGCGCGTGATTGACCGCATCGCGGTCCCTACGCTGATCCTGCATGCTCTGGACGATCCGTTCATCATACTGACGCCGGAGACGACCGCTGCGATTCGAACCAACCCGCACATCACGTTCGTACAGACTGAGCATGGGGGGCACTGCGCTTTTCTTGGCGAATCCCATACCGCATCCGGCAACGATGGCTATTGGGCGGAGTCGACGCTGCTGAGGTTCGTGCAAGCGCATGCATACTGAATGGTCCGCAGAATGCGGAACGAATGACCCCGTGCTTGTGGTTCCGTGGAGCGATGCAAGCGACGGAGTTGCGTTTGTCGATCTTCGGGATGATCCAGGTGCCATCGACACCATTCCCGAAGCAGAGGCCAATCCTCCGCTGATGCAGGCATTGCGCGCTCTGAATGCAGCACGCTCACCGGTGTTCACCGCGAAGTGCGACGCCTGGGAGATGCCTGAGGAAGAACGTGCGCAACTCCGGCTCGAGCTTGGATTTGGGATTGACCGGAATGACGAGGACACCGGAGTGTTCGCCGGCGAAGAGGCTGGAGCGGTAGCCTTCGGTTTCGCGAGCTATATCGATTGTGTCTGCCGCGACCTTGCACTGTTCGCGTCGTTTCCACGCCATGAGCATCTGGTGCGAGGCATTACCCGGCTCGCAACGCCGTTCAACCAGCCAAACACTGCGCTGGAGTGCGTGCTGCGGCCGGCGTTCGTCCACCTGAAAGCGCCACAGCAGGGATATGCGGTGAGTGTGTACATGAAAGCACTGGATCGATCGCCGCAGAGAGCATGGAAGAGATGGGCGGCTGCGCTGGAGGAGGTGACGGCATTGCTGCGCCGGAACGAGAACTTCCGCTAGTAGCTGCCGGCAAAGATAGCTTTGAGTTTTGCGCGCAGGCCCTGTTCTTCGCTGGCGCGACGCACCTGCGTGCGGTGGGTGTAGAGCAGCATGCCGACCGCGACTGCATATTCGGGGCTCGCCAGCTCCTCGGGCATGCGGGAGAGTGGCACAGGCGAGCCGATTCGTGTAGGCACACGCAGCAGGCTCTCGGCATTGTCCAGCAGCCCGGTCAGCAGCGAGCCGCCCCCGCTGAGCACGCAGCCCGCACCGAGGGCTTCGAGGACGCCGCCCTGGCGCAGGTTGTCGCGCAGCATCGTGAAGAACTCTCGCGCGCGAGGCTCGAGTATCTCAGCCAGAAAGCGCTGGCGGACGAGGCGCGAGGGCTGCATCTCTCCGCCCTGTGTGCCGGTCGCCAGATTGCCGCCAACTTCAATCTCGTTGCCCTGCGGAACGGCGGTTACAACGCAGTTGCCGTGGGTTCGCTTGATTTGCTCGGCTTCTTCGACGGAGACGTGTAGGCCGACGGCGAGATCGTTCGTGAAGTGGTCGCCGCCGATGGGGAGCACCGCAGTGTGGGCCACGGACCCTTCAAAGAAGACCGCCAATTCGGTGGTGCTGGCGCCGATGTCCACGACACAGACGCCCAGTTCGCGTTCGTCGGCGGAGAGGACAGCTTCCGCCGCGGCGATGCCTTCATAAATTGTGTCGACAACCTCAAGGCCGGCGCGGTTCGCGCATGTGACGACACTCTGCGCTGCGCCGCCGGAGCAAGTGGAGAGGTGAAGGTTGACCTCGAGCTTATTGCCGACCATGCCGACGGGATCGTGGATGCCCGCCTGATCGTCGAGGATGAACTCCTGGGGCAGCAGATGGAGGACCTCGCGGTCCGGAGGCAGTGCGACGGAGCGTGCGCGGTCGACCGCGGCACGCACCTCCTCGCGTGTGATCTCACGCATGCGGCTGCCGAGCGAGATACCGCCGCAACTGTTGATCCCTCGGATATGCGTGCCGCCCACGCCGACCACCGCGGTCTCGATGGTCCCACGAGCTATGCGTTCGGCCGCAAGCGCTGCGCGGTTGATCGCCTCGGCGGCGGGGCCAAGGTCCGCGATGAGACCCTTGCGCATTCCACGAGCGGCTTCTATTCCGTGGCCGCGATAACGCAGCACACCGTCCTGCAGTTCGGCGACCAGTACGCAGATTTTGCTGCTGCCGGCGTCGACGACGGTGATGAGGCCGTCCTGCTTCCCGTTCATCGTGCCGCCCCCTGCGCGATGTGGGCCGCCGGCGCCAGGGCGCGGGGTTTGGCATGGGGAGCGGCTGCCTTCTTCGCGTGCGGCTTCCAATGCCTTGGCGGATGCGCGGTGCTCTTCGCGATTGGTGGGAGTGGGGTGTTGACCGAAGCTGATTTCGGGGCCACAGCCTGAGCCATGGCTTTGCTGCTCTTCCAGGAAGAGCCTGGTGCAGAAGCCGCGGCAAGGGCTGCGGGCGCAGTGGGCGCGGTCGTCGCACCGGTATTCGTCGATGGGGTCGCCGGAGTACCCGGTGCATCCGGCTTCATGCCCAGCACCACCTGCTGCTCATAGCGCATGTCAACGCTGGCCAGCCGTGGATATTGCGCGCGCCACTCGGCGAGGTGCTGGCGGTAGGCATGGTAGCGGTCCAGAAAACGGTCTTCGCCGAAGTGCACGAGCACGTCGGAACCGCCTGAGTCGGAGACGACGGCGCGAATATCTTCCGGGTCCGAAAGATCGATTTCGCTCAGCTTGCTGGAGATCTTTTCGCCCGTCGAATCCAGCGCGGCGATGAACGCCATGCATATCTTCATGCGTGCGCCGCGGGTAGAGAGCGGATCGGCGGCGGAGATGCCGGTCAGCACTGGGAATGAGTAATGCGGCTGACCGCCGCCGCCAGCGGCAACCATCTCGGGGCCCGGCATATCGAAGATCGCTCCGGTTGCGTCTACAAGAGCAATGTGCACGCCCTCGCGCACAAAGGCGACAGGAGTTCGCTCTACGATCGATACCCGCAGATGGTCCGGGAGAAGACGCATCACAGTGGCGTGCTCCACCCACGGGAGACGCTCCAGTTCGGCGCGCCGTTCGGACAGCGGAATCGTGAAGATGTTGCGGTCCACGTCTTCGCCGAAGACGCTAAGCAATTGTGCATGCGTCAGATGACTTGCGCCCGCAACCTGAATGGCATGCTCATCTGGGACGATGAATCTTGCATCGTGCAGCAGGAAGCTGCGGGTTTCAATCAATGCTGCAATGGCGGCGCCAGCGATGAGCATGAGCACGCAGACCGCGGCGATCCTGCCCCAGAGTGTCTTCGGGAGAAGGCCATCGCGGAGATTGATGCGCACACCACGCCGTTCACGTGGAACGATCTCGGCCTCATCCTCGGGGTAGTCGTAGGCGCCATCACGGCGCAGGGGCATCTCCGTGACAAGCGCGGAGCGCTTGAGGCCAGCAGCTCGGAGGCCTTTTGCGGCGCGCGGGGACTCCGGCGCATCCAGCACCGCAGAGCTACGGTTCGAAAAAAGATTGCCCGCTCGCACGCCTGTAGAAAGAGTCCTGAGAGATTCCTCACCCGATGATAGCGGCTGGTCTTGTGCGAGCCTATCTATTAAAAGAGGACGTACCTCATCCGCAAATCACCCTGCGAAGATCGAAACGACGAACCAGTTGTTAACGGGCCAACTCTTCCAGCACGATGGCCCCAGCCTGAGAGATACTGCCGGCGCCGAGGGTGAGAATGACGTCGCCTTCATTTGCGATGCGCGCGATCTCCTGCGCGGCGTCCACCATGGAAGAGGCATAGTCCACGCTGCCGCTGACGGTTTGGGTGCGGCGGATGGCATTTGCGAGTGCGGGTGCGTCGACACCGGCGATGGGCTCCTCACTGGCTGCGTAGATGTCCAGCACGCGGACCGTGTCCGCGTCCGCAAAGGCGCGGGCAAACTCCGGCTGCAGGTCGCGGGTGCGTGTATAGCGATGCGGCTGGAAGAGCACATGGACGCGCTTGTATCCGGCATCCCGCGCTGCGCGCAGGGTGGCGGCAATCTCGGTGGGATGGTGGCCGTAGTCGTCGACCACGGCGACTCCGCGAACGGTACCGCGCACCTGGAAACGGCGGTCTACCCCGCGAAAGCTGGCGAGGCCGGCGGCGATGCGGTCTGGAGCGACGCCGAGTTGAACTCCGATGGCGACGGCAGCGGTTGCGTTCAGCACGTTATGGCGGCCGGGGACGTGCAGCTCAAACGGGCCAAGGACGAGGCCTCGCTCTGCCGTTTGCGAACAGACGACCTCGAAGCGCCAGTGGCCTGCGGCGGCGCTTGCGATTTCTGCGGAGAGCGGGCGTGGTTCCGTGCGCCGCTCGACCATGCGCAGCCTGAAGTCGGCGTCCGCCCGCTCGCCGTAGGAGTAGACGCGGCGATGGACGCGGTCGAGCGCGGCGCGCAGTAGATCGTTGTCGAGGCAAGCCGTGATTGCACCGTAAAAGGGGACGCGATCCATGAACTCGACGAAGGCACTCTCTACATCGGCCATATCGCGGTAGCAGTCCATATGTTCACGGTCAAGATTGGTGACGACGGCGAGCACTGGGGAAAGCTTAAGGAAGGAGCGGTCGCTCTCGTCGGCCTCGGCGACGAGGTATTGCGATGTGCCCAGGCGGGCATTGGAGCCGAGGGCGTCTACCCGGCCACCGACGACTACCGTGGGATCGAGGTTGCCCCCGGACGGGCCGAGCGCGGCGGAGATAAGACTGGTGGTCGTGGTCTTGCCGTGCATGCCTGCGACGGCAATGCCGTACTTCAACCGCATCAGCTCGGCGAGCATCTCCGCACGCTGGATGACGGGAATTTTGCGGACGCGGGCCTCAATGACCTCGGGGTTGGTCGCCCCGACGGCGGAGCTGGTGACCACAACGTCTGCTGCCGCAGCGTTCTGCGCGGCGTGGCCTGCATAAATTTTTGCGCCCAGACCGGCGAGGCGTTCCGTTGCAGGGGAGTGCTTGAGGTCCGATCCGGAGACGGAATAGCCCATGGTGAGCAGAATCTCCGCGATCCCGCTCATGCCGATGCCGCCGATGCCGATGAAGTGAATACGGTGCGACGGAGCAAACAGAAAATGTCCGGGCAAAGACATCCGAAGCGCTCTCTCCTAGGCGCGTTAGCAGAGATGTTCCGCCGCACCAAACCTTCACTGTATCAGCCCCGGCCAGAGCCTTCGGTCGCCGGATCGAAGGTGGGAATCGAGGCTGGGCAACCGCCGTCTGACCTGCGGCACCGCGCCAAAATCATTCCCTTTCCGCAGCGCATTGACGTTCCAGGCCCGGCGAAGGCTTCGCAGCCATCGGAGGCCGGAATCCGGTAGAGCCGGATTCGTAAGCTGCCCCATCTCTCCGGCGAGCAGGGCCAAAAGCCCGCCAGCGAGATGGGGCTACGCGCGTTTCGTCCGGGATCCGTCAGCAACCTCCCCCTTAAAGATTCAAAATATGTGTGTTTAGCCGTTGCATGGCGGCGGATTAAGCCTCTGGCCCGAACGCAACCTAAACGCGTATCGTGTGTCTAAATTCTGTAGAGCTTCAAGGGCTGGGACCGAGCACACGCAGCCCAGGGGACTCAGGATGGTTCCGATCTCCGCGCAACCGAGCCGCAGGGCACTTGGCAGGCAAGCGAAGGACGAGCGGACAGGGATTCATATGAAAATCGCGAAGGTTTTGAAAGGTACGCTCGCCGCAGTCATTCTCGCCGGGTCGTTCGCCATTGCGCCGGCCGCCCATGCCGCAGTGTTCGTCTCGGTTGGCATCGCGCCGCCGCCCATTCCTGTCTATGAGCAGCCGCTGGCGCCTGGCTACGGCTATATCTGGACTCCCGGCTACTGGGCCTGGGGCGATGGCGGCTACTACTGGGTGGATGGCGCTTGGGTCTATCCGCCGTATGAGGACGCCCTATGGACGCCAGGATACTGGGATTGGGATGCCAGCTACTATTACTGGAACCCCGGATACTGGGGCCGCACGATTGGGTACTACGGTGGCATCAACTACGGCTTCGGCTACTTCGGCACAGGTTTCTATGGGGGCTATTGGAACGGCGGCCATTTCTTCTACAACAGCGAGTATAACCATATTGGCTTCCGCGACCATGACCACGACCGCTTTGTGTACAACCAGCGAGTAAATGGCTTTGATGGACGTCCGGGTGGCGCGGCCTTCGTGCACGACGACCATCGCAATACCGCCCGTGGTGACTTCAACCGTGGCGGGACGGTAAACGGTCGCGACTTCGGGAACCGCGGCGGGAACGGCCTTGCCGATCGGGGCAATAACGCCGGTCGCGGCAATGAGCAGGTAAACTTCCGCAACGGATACAACGCGAACGGCGCACGGCCTGAGGTCAACAACAATGCGGGCTTCCGTGGCGATGCAAATCGCCCGGCCGGCAACAACGGCAGCCTCGCAGGTCGCAGCAACGAGCAGGTAAACTTCCGCAATGGGTACAACGGAAACGGCGCACGACCAGATGTGAACCAGGGTGCGACAGTTAACGGGAACGCCGGTCGCCAGAGCTTCAA
>DATCBR010000299.1:0-8552 GCA_036511765.1 Acidobacteriaceae bacterium
ATTACGAATCTGCCTTCAGAACCGTACCGCCCGCGCACATCTTCGATCACGAACAAGTAGCCGCTCGCAACCAGCTCCGGCATCTGGTCATTCAGGTCCTGCGCATCGGTCTGGTTCGCGCCGTAGGGTGTGCGGTCCAGCAGGATCGGCAGCAGTTCGCCCGGCGCGGTGCGTTCCGGGCGAAAGATCACGCAGTGCAGTCGCACGCCGTCGCGCATTGGCACCATCGCCTCGCTGCGCGTGTAGGGCCGCGGATGGGGATCAGCGCCAGCCGCAAACAGACGCGCCGCATGCAGCAGCGCCAGTGCCACGCAGGCAGATACACAGCAGATGCGCGCAATCTGCTTCGACCGTTGCCGCGGGTTGCGCTCCGGGTTCAAGGTGGAAATCTCGCGCGAAGGCATCTTCCGCGGCGGTCAGGTCAAGGTCGCCGGCGGCGTCGCCTGGCACGCAAAGCCAATCGTCTTGTGCGAGCCGTCGCAGAAGGGACGGTTGGCGCTGGCGCCGCAGCGGCACAGCGAGATGGCGGGCTTGCCGGTCAGGTCCCACTGGCGACCGTCGGCGTCCGTCAAGGTAATGGGGCCTTCGACGCGCAGCGGACCGTTCGGCCGCACAGTGATCTTCACAGGGTCGGACATAATTGCGGATACTCCTCAAGAACTTCTTCGTCGCTCTTGAGAATACCAGCCGCGACCCCATCTGCTTCTCTGAACGCGCCCGCCCATCCGCGCCTCCAACGCCTCAGTCCCCCTCCAACGCCTCAGTCCCCTCCAACTCGGGGCCCTCGTCCAGCCCATACTCTTTCAGCTTGCGGTAAAGCGTTGTCTTGCCGATGCCCAGCAGCTTGGCCGCCATCAGCTTGTCCCCCTTCAACTGGCGGATGGTGCCGAGGATCGCCTGCCGCTCCATCTCCGCGATGGAGACGATCGCAGGCCCCGCCTCACCGGCGACTGCCCCGGCAGCCGCCGCCTGTCCCGCGGCCTCCTCCCGGTGCGCGGAAAAGTCCTGGAGCTGCGTGGGCAGGTCCACCGTATGCAGCACCGGCCCTGAGGAGAGCGCGCAGGTTCGCTGCACGGTGTGCTGCAACTCCCGCACATTGCCGGGCCAGTCGTATTCGAGTAACAATTGCAGTGCCTCGTCGGAGAAGCGGTACGTCTTGCCGCACTCCCGTTCCGCCTGCTCCAGGAAGAACTGCGCCAGCAGCAGTATGTCCTCTCTCCGCTCCCGTAGCGGCGGAATCCGCAGGTTGACGACATTCAGCCGGAAGTAGAGGTCCTTGCGGAACTGGCCCTGTGCAATCATGGCTACCAGGTCGCGATTGGTCGCCGCCAGCACCCGCGCCGTGAACGGCACGGACCGCGAGGACCCCACAGGGCGCACCTCTTTCTCCTGCAATGCGCGCAGCAGTTTGGACTGCATCTCAGGCGGAAGTTCGCCGATCTCGTCTAAAAAGACCGTCCCCCCGTTGGCGGAAACCAGCAAACCATCTCGCGCTCGACTCGCCCCCGTGAACGCCCCCTTCACATGGCCGAAGAGTTCGCTCTCGATCAGCGTCGGTGCCAGCGAACTGCAGTCGACCGCCACAAAGGGCCGCTCTGCATCCGGTCCGCTTGTGTGGATGGACCTCGCGACCAACTCCTTCCCCGTGCCGCTCTCGCCCAGGATCAGCACCGGATGCATCGAGAAGGCCACCTTCGAGAGGATGCGATAGACCTTCTCCATACCCGGCGAGGTGCCAATCAGGTTGCCCATGCCGCCTGCCGTGCGCATCCGCTCTCGCAGTTGCCTGCTCTCCGAATCGAAGTGCAGCCGGAGGCTGGACTCCTCAAGCACGCTTGTCAGCCCCTGTAACGTGAAAGGCTTGGTGAGGTAGTTGTCCGCCCCTCTGCGCAGAGCCTCCACTGCTGAGGCGACAGTTGCGAACGCCGTCATCACCACTACGCCCGTAGATGGAAAACGAGACCGGACCTCAGCCAGCAGCTTCAGCCCGCCTCCCCCCGGCAAGCGCAGGTCGAGCAGGATCAGGTCCACCCGTTGCTGCTCCATCGCCGCCAGCGCCTCGGAGACGCTGCCCGCCGCCGCGATGTCAAAGCCCATGCCGATGGCGATCTCGACGCAGGCTTTGCGCAGCGGCGCATCGTCGTCGACCACCAGAAGGCGAAGTTGCAGAAGGCCCTCCGGCAGGCGGTGGATGGTGCCGGACGACCCCGCCGCGGCAGGCAAAATCCCGCCCATGTTGGCAGGTGCAGATGCAGGAAGCTTTGCCTCAACCCTCGCATCCACATTTCGGCCTCGGTCCGCGTGCTCAAAAGGCGTGTTCAGCTCTGCCATGGCGCCCTCCGTCTCTCCGCAGGCATCGCGCTCGCGTCAGCAATGGGTTGCTTCCCCTCGGCGGGTTGGGCCACGGGCCACTCCATCTCCACACGGGTGCCGCGTCCCGGCTGGCTTGTCACTGTAAGTTCTCCGTCCGACGCCTCGACAAGTTCGCGCACCACACGAAAGCCGATCCCATGACAGGTGTGCAACGGGCCGCGGCTCCCCAAGAGGTGCTCCACCTCCGCAGGATCCATCCCGCGCCCGGAGTCCTCCACCGTCAGGCGCACGCGCTGGAAGGGCCATGGCCGCAGCTTGCCCCCCTCGTTCTCAGGCAAAAGCCCCACCCCGACCCGAATGGTCCCCCATGTCCCTCTGAGCGCCGCCGTCGCGTTGCGCACCAGGTTGACCAGGATGCGCTCCACCGATTCGGACGGCACGCGCACCGGCAGCGCAGCCGGCTCGCCGTATGCGATCTCAAGAGCATGTTCTTCTGCAATCCGGCCCAGCAAACCGGCGCAACGTTCGACCGCCGGCCTCAACCCATGGGCGCGTTCCGCGAAGTGGCGCGGCTCTGCACGCCCGCCAGAAGCGCTGAGCTTCTCTTCCCCAATCGCTGAAAGAGATGTCCCTTCTGGACCGCCTGCCCTGCGTTCAATCAACTGTTCGATCATTGCCGCGCTGCGCTCGCCCAGCAAGCGAAGCTCATCCGCATAGTGGCGGTGTTCGGGCCGAAGCACGTGAGGAATTGCCAGGAGGTCACAGTACAGGCCCACCGCTCCGATCAGGTTGCGGGCGTCATGCAATAACCCCTCATCCTCTTCCGCGGCAGTTGACGCTGGGAAAGATGATGTCTGTCCAGTACCCTCGCGCCAGACCGGGTCTCTTCCAGGAAGGCAGTCAAGGGATTCGCGGCCCGTACCTGCGGCCTCCACTGGATCCCATGCCACACCCCGATGCGGCAGAGACCCTAGAATTTCAACTTTCGAATTGCAACCCGGATGATGGGCGGTACTGCTCGGCTTGGTCCGCACAAAGGTCTCCGATCGATTTTGTCTTCAACTTGCTCCCGCGTGAGGAATACGCGGGCCACCCTCTTCAGTAACAGTTTGCGTGCCAAACTGGAACCATGCTCTAACGGATTGAAAACAGAAGCAGTGGGCATCAGTTCATCACTCCCTTGCTGGAACGCAGGTTCCCGATATGGAACGTACAGTCTGTCACCGTCGTTGGGAACTGTAACAAAGATAACCTCCGTTCTGAGATTCCCAAATAGGAACGTTTCCCAAATTGGAAGGAGAAATACCCGCGATCTCCCACATAGTCTCGTGCTTACACCCGAAAATGCATCCCGCACGGCCACCTATAATTGCGCCATGCCCTCTGCTGTTGCGTCCGCTTCACCGTCAGCTTCCTCCGCTCAGATCTTTCGTCCCGATAGCCGCGCCGCCGACGTCCTCCGTTCCGTGCGTTTTACGCCCGGCTACGTCGCCACCGCCGAAGGCTCCGTGCTGGTGGAGACCGGCAACACACGCGTACTCTGCAACGCCACCGTCGAGACCGGTGTGCCCGCCTGGATGCGCAACTCCGGCCGCGGCTGGGTCACCGCCGAATACGGCATGCTCCCCCGCGCCACGCTGACGCGCACGCCGCGCGAGGCCGAGCGCGGCAAGATCGGTGGCCGCACCCATGAGATCCAGCGGCTGATCGGCCGCAGCTTGCGCGCAGTCGTCGATATGAAGGCCCTCGGCGAGCGCACCATCATCCTCGACTGCGACGTGCTCCAGGCCGATGGTGGCACGCGCACCGCCGCCATCACGGGCGCATCGGTGGCGCTGGCCCTGGCGCTCAATAGCCTGGTGACCGCCGGCACGCTCAAGACCTCGCCGCTGAAACAGATGATTGCTGCTACCTCGGTCGGCATCGTCGACGGCCATGTGCTGCTCGACCTCGCCTATGAAGAAGACTCGCGTGCCGATGTAGACATGAACGTCGTCATGCTCGCCGACGGCGGACTGGTCGAGACCCAGGCTACCGCTGAGCGCGCCGCCTACAGCCGCGCCCAATTGCTGACCATGCTGGACTACGCCGAGAAGGGCATCCGCGAACTGCTCGCCGCCCAGCAGGCAGTGCTCAGATCTTGATCGAATCCGGTGCTACGCACCGTGGGTGGCCCCGAGACGGAACACTTATTCACCGCGGATTACAAGCTGCTGCGATCACGCGCGCGATGCTAATTCGCCGCAGGCTGCTCGATCGAATCGATCACCAGCACATCCATGGGCTCCTTTGCCGGTTCTAACTTCAGCCCCATCTGTTCTTGGAGCGCAGTGAAAACCGACGGGCCGCCGTCTGCGTCTCCAGCAGTCGCTGGCGATGCTGGGGCATACTCCAGGGTGAAGTCGTATTTCGCGGCAAGGCCGGTCTTGTCCATCACGGGTCGGCCCACTTCGTTACTTAAGAGGAACGGCAGTGTGCTTAGCCGCGCCCCGACGGCTTCAATCTTGCCTCGCCCACCTGTCAGCCGCGCCTCTTTGGCACTCTCCTCCACGGTCGCCGCCTTGAGCTTCGGGCCTCCCTTCGCAACCACCAGATCGTAGACCGGCATGTCGCGCTTCTCCATGTGAACTTTCATCTGGAAGCGGTCACTCAGCAGCAACTGCAACATCCGTTTCGTATCCTCTTGACCTAAACTGCCGAAAGCGGCAGCATCCGCGCCAGCGACCTTCGCATGGATGTCATATCGGCCTGAGTCTCTCGCCCACTCTGGCGCTCCCACAATACGGTTCGCCTCCGTGATGCCATAGGCCTGCTGGATCAGGGAGACAAGCGGCACGCAGGACATGTCAATCCCGTCCGGCGTCTTCCCCATCCCCATGCCCTGACACTTCTGCACATCGGATTGCTTCACCGAAACCACATCCCATGCAGGCAGCTTCGCCGGCGCAGCATCCACGGCCTGTCCCAATCCAGATTTCACAACAACTGCAAGCGATAGAGCCAGTGCCGTAATTACCGCGCCCCGTTTAAACATATGCTGTCCTCCTTACAACGATCAGGTTGATAAATGGACTGAAAGCGCGCTAAGTATTGCGCTGGGGCGCGAACCAGAACGCATAGGCCAGCAGGGCGAGTCCGATGAAGAGAAAGATCGTTCCGCTCAAATAGATGGGTTGCCCAGGTAGCAGGGCCCGGAGGAAGATCATATTGCCCAGTCCGAGGCCGCTGACGACCAGACCACCAAGTTTGATTCCCCCCAGCCTCTTCGCTGCGGCGATGCGCTCCTGCTCGCGCAGGTATTCTAGTGCGGGATTGTTCTCGCCGCCTACTTCGGCGATCTTCTTCATCATCTCGGTCTTGTAGTATGCCTCGCGCTCCGCCTGGCGCGTACCGGCCCAGCTTGCGACGGAGAGGAAAGAAAACAGCGCGACCGCGCCAACGGAGAGAAAGAAAAAGAGGACCACCTGGGACGGATCGATGCGCGAGAAAAGCCTGGAGACGCCAGGATCGCCGTCGAACATTGTCAGCAGCATTGCAGGAAGCATTTCATTACCTCATATACGAGCGTTTGGTCTTTCGATCGGTATGACCATAGAACAAAGCGCCCGGTTTCACTTTTTCCATGCAGAAGAAAACGAAACCGCCGGTGCGAATTTGCAGTCAGACTGATTCAAGGAGCTTGTCTTGACGGCAATAGACGGCCCGGACGCGACGGATCGGATCCAGCCGGCCTCTCTCGACGCAGCGAGCGCCGGGCGGAGCGCGGTGGCCGCCGTGCGCACCGCCGAAGATGACCGCCGCGATGCTCTTCGCGTTCTCACTGGGGACACCTCCGCGTTTGAAGGCATCGTGCGCCGCTGGCAGTCGCCGCTCATCAACCTCGCCTACCGCTTCTGTCGCGACCGCGCGCGCGCCGAGGAAATGGCGCAGGAGGCGTTCTTGCGCGCTTACCGCAATCTTGCCTCATGGCGGCAGCAGTCGGCCTTCTCTACGTGGCTGTTCGCGCTGGCCACCAATCTTTATTGCTCGCAGATTCGCCGCCTGCCGCCCGTCACACTGTCCTTTGAGGACGCTGCCGAGCGAGCCGACCCACATCGCTTCGACACGAACATCGAGGAGCGGCACCAGCGCGCAACCATTCGCAAGGCGGTCGACAGCCTGCCCGCAAAGTACCGTGAGGTGCTCACGCTCTATTACTTTCATGAGATGGACGTGCCCGCCGTCGCTGCCAGCCTCACCCTGCCCGAGGGCACCGTCAAGGTGCGCCTCTTCCGTGCGCGCAATCTGCTGCGCGACAAATTGAAGCCTTTGATGGAACGCTCTGCTCTGCCGCCGCCGCACGCAAAGGAGTCCGTATGAACCCACATGACCACAGCCCGCGCCGCACTCAGGGCTCCGCGCCGCAGGAGTTAGACCAACTGCTCGCCGTGCACTTCGCCTCGGACGAGGAACTCGCGCCATCGTCGGGCTTCACGCTCTCCGTCATGGAAGCATTGCACGCCGAAACCAGCGCTCCACCGCCACTTCCCTTCCCGTGGCGGCGTGTTGTGCCTGGCCTGATTGCCGTGCTGTGCGTGATGGCGGCCTTCGGCATCTTCGCGCTTCGAGAGGTGGGCGGAATTGCCGCACCGGGCACCGGATCGCAACACGGTCTGGCCGCCAGTCTCGGATCCATGCCACAGATGCACTTCACCCCGTTCGAGCAAGCGCTCTGCTGGATCGGTGCGTCGGTGTGTCTTTCCGTCGCAGTCGCTGCCGGATCTATGCGATTGGTGAAAAGATAGAACCCGCCAATGCAGGTCCGATCCGGAACAGCTATTGCCCCAGACGCGCGCTCTCGAACTGCGCCGGTGGTGGTGGTGGCGGATTCGGCTCGACCGGCGTGGCGCCGCCTTGCACAGATGGGTTCCCTGGCTCGCCGCTCGCAGGCTTGCCGCCATCCGCATCTCTTCCGCTCCTGCCCTGCCCTACCGGCGTGGTCGGCAGCAACACGCGACGCGTTGTTGTGCTGCCTGGCGCATTCTCTCCGGGGTTCAGGATGCTCGGCGGCGCCTTGGGCGGACCGTCGCCGTCACCTTCGTGCGGCAGGTCCCCTTCGGCAATCTCATGGATGTTGGCGGGATCGGCCCACCCCTGCATCTCGTTCTGCGTGTGCACCGCAACCGGCTGGCCCAGCGCCGCAACCTTCACCTGCGTCACCCTGTCTCCTTCAATGCGCACGAAGCGCACCGTCTGCGGCTGGTGTCCGTAGATCCATTCCTCGTAATGCTTCACGTCGGAGCCGGGCGCCAGTTCGCGCACCTTGGATTCGGGCGCTCCCATCGCAGCCAACACCATGCGGCGGTTCATGCCCACCAGCACGTCATGCTGTGCGATCGCGTCCTTCAGAAATTGCGGCAGACTGTCCGCATAAGCCTGCTCGGAGGTCTTCACGCTGAAGTCGATGATCGGGTCCAGCAGCGCCTTTACCTCGGGCGCGCTGATCTCCGGCACGCCGCCTTCAAACAGCAGCGTCACCCGGCAGCCTTCCACCTGCGCGCCATCGTCAGGGCCCAGGTTGATGTCGTTGATCTGAATGTGGCGCAGGAAGCGATGCTTCAGTGTCGGTCCGCCGTTCAAGTCCAGGATGATGCGGTCCGGCTTCACCATTACCTTTGTGATGGCCACGCGATCGCCCACATTCGCGAATGCTCCCTTTTTATAGAGCAGCAGCTTGTAGTCATCGCCATTCGGCGTCATGTTTCCGTTCGCGATCAGCGTAACATTGGTCGCCAGCGGCAACGGCCTGTGCGCAAAACCCTGCTCCGCCTCCAGGTTGCGGACAAGGCCCAACCGGCCGCGCTCCGTCATCGCAACCGCGGGCAGTTCCACGCGTGTGGGATGAAAGTCGTTGCTCACGTCGGCCATCGCCGTCTTCTCGCCCACAACGAAGACCTGCGCCCGGCCCGGCAACATCGCGCAGGCTAGCAACCCTGCCAGCGCCGCCCACTGCCTCCGGTTTGTGCCCCAACCAAAAGCCATGCCAGGCACCCCGCGTACTCAAAATCTTGCGCCTTCCCTTCCCCTTTTTCAAGTGGGACCAGGCACGTATCCCATGGGATGCGCCGTCGCGCCGAAGCGGTCAGTCAGGGTGTGAGCATTGCATTCGCCGCATTTGGCAGAGCAGCAACCGGCGAACCGCCCAAATCCGCGCCTGCTAGCGGGTGCGTTCCGTGACAAACAAATGACAACCGGGAAAG
>DATCBR010000300.1:0-3240 GCA_036511765.1 Acidobacteriaceae bacterium
CCACCGCTGCCGCCGACCAGAGCGTCGCGGCAAACGATGAGCCTCTTGCTCCCGCAGGACCGGAGCCGAAAAAGACCCGCTTCGCCGACAAGCAGGCGGAGGTGTCGCAAGTAAAGGCTGAGCAGAAGGCATCCCGGTTGAAGCAGAGGACGCAGATGGCCGCGCCTGCCCTTACCGCGGAAGAAAAGGTGACCCAGGATACGCAGACCGCCGCGCTGGGGCTGAACGGCGACACGGCGTCAAAGAAGAAAAAGAAGAAGGACAAGAATGCGCCGAAGGAGCGCATCCAGGAGGCTGCTCCCGCGCCGCCGGCCCCCAAGCCTGAAGAGCGGCCAATCCCATCGAAGACTGTCCGAGAGAACGGCGAACCGGAGGTCGCACCGCCGCCAACCAACCTGCCTCCTCCTGCGATTCCGCAGTAGGCACAGCACGCCTAACTCATCGCCCGGTGCTACCCTAGCCTCATGAAGTTCGGCGTACTCGTCTTCCCCGGCTCCAACTGCGACCACGACACGCACCACGTTCTCGGCGAGGTCATGGGCGAACCTGTTACCTACCTCTGGCACGAGTCGCACTCGCTTGAAGGCTGCGACGCCATCCTGGTACCGGGCGGCTTCGCCTACGGCGACTACCTCCGCACCGGCGCCATCGCGCGCTTCGCGCCGATCATGCAGGAGGTGAAGAAGTTTGCCGCGTCAGGCGGCCTGGTGCTGGGCATCTGCAACGGCTTCCAGATCCTGTGCGAGTCCGGTCTGCTTCCCGGTGCGCTGATGCGCAACTCCGGCCAGCGATATATCTGCCGCCACCTCCATCTGCGAACGGAGACCACCAACTCGCCCTTTACCGACGGCCTCACTCGCGGCGAAGTGCTGCAGATGCCCATCGGCCATATGGAAGGCAATTACTTCTGCGACGTCGCCACACTGGCGGAGTTGAACAGGTCCGACCGCATCGCCTTTCGCTACGCCACGGCAGCAGGCGAGATCACGCCCGAGGCCAACCCCAATGGTTCGCTGGAGAACATTGCGGGCATCCTCTCGGAGGGGCGCAACGTTCTGGGCATGATGCCGCACCCGGACCGCTCCAGCGAAGCTCTGCTTGGCTCGGCCGACGGGCTGAAGCTCTTCCAATCGATGGCCCGCTCCCTGACGGCTGCGTAGATCATGGTTGATATCCACCACCATCTGCTGTTCGGCCTGGACGACGGCTCCGACTCTCTGGAGACCTCCGTCGCCATGGCCCGGTTGGCCGTTGCCGACGGCATTACGCACATCGTCTGCACGCCGCACGCCAACAGCACCTACGTGTTCGACCCACACGTCAACCAACTGAAGCTCGCAACCCTGCGCGACCGCCTCGCGGCGGACGATATCCCGCTCACCCTCGGCACCGGCTGCGACTTCCACGTCTCCTACGACAACATCGCGGAAGCGAAACGCGATCCGAAGCGCTTCAGCATTAATGGCCTTGGTTACTTGCTGATCGAAATTCCCGACTATGGCCTGCCGCCCGGCCTCAGCGAGACCTTCTACGAGCTGAACCTCGCCGGACTGACGCCCATCCTCACCCACCCTGAACGCAACCCGACCCTGCAGCAGAAGCCGCAACGCATGGCGGAGTGGCTCCGCGCCGGGATGCTGGTGCAGGTGACCGCCGACTCGCTGACCGGCCACAAGGGCCAACACGCCGAGAAGATGGCGCACGAGTTGATCGAAAAGCGCTGGGTCCACTTTCTGGCTACCGACGCGCACAACACACGCACGCGCCCGCCGCGCATGAAGGCGGCCCACGACCTGGTGGCGGAGAGATATGGCGTCAGCTATGCGCACGCGCTCTGCCTGACCAACCCGCTCGCGGTCTTCCTCGGCAAGCAGTTCCAGGTGGAGGAAGGGCCGCACAACCTCTACGAAGAGCCCAAACCGCCCAGCCTCTGGCGGCGTCTGGTGGGCGCAAAGAATTAACTGGCGCTACCTTCGCCGAATCGCGGTTCGCGGCGTCACTCCTGCGGCTGCTATCCTAACTGTCGGAATCAACCCACTTGAGGAGCAGCATGATCGATCTGAAGGGCAAAGTCGCCGTCGTCTTCGGCCTGGCCAACAAACGCAGCCTCGCCTACGCTATCGCACAGAAGCTGGCCGAGGCCGGCGCAATACTGGTGCTCTCCTATCAGTCCGAACGCCTGCGCGGCGAGGCCGAAGAGCTGCTCAAAGACCTCGGCCAGGAGGCCTCCGGTAAGGCGTTCCAGTGCGATGTCTCCAGGGATGAGGAGATCGACGAGTTGTTCGCCCAGATCGCGAGCGCGTTCCCGAAGATCGACATTCTCATCCACTCTGTCGCGTTCGCGCCGGCCGATGCGATCAAGAACGATTTTCTTCTTACCAAACGCGAGGACTTCCGCATCGCGCACGATGTCAGCGTCTACTCGCTGATCGCCGTCGCACGCGCCGCCGCACCCCTGATGTCCGAGGGCGGGGCCATGCTGACGCTGACGTACTACGGCTCGGACAAGGTCTTCCCCAACTACAACGTGATGGGCGTGGCGAAGGCCGCACTCGAAGCCACGGTCCGCTATCTTGCCGCATCGCTCGGCCCGAAGAACATCCGCGTCAACGCCGTCTCCGCCGGCCCCATCAAGACCCTCGCCTCGCGCGGCATCGGCGACTTCACTCGCATCCTGGATACGGTTACGGAACGCGCCCCACTGCACCGCAATGTCGAGCAGAACGAAGTCGGCAACACCGCACTCTTCCTCTGTTCGCCGCTGGCCAGCGGCATCACCGGCGAGGTTACGTTCGTCGACTGCGGCTTCAACATTACAGGCATATAAAGCGGTCGTTGCAAGATGCCCGAGCGAAGGCCCTTCTGCGTCGAAGTCGAACCAGCATTATTTTTGCGCTGTGATGAATCGTCCCACATCCAATCCAAGTTCACCAAACTCAACTAAGGAGCCTCAATGACCACCGCTCAAATTCTCCTGCAGGACTACGACACCGAGATGAGCATGACCCGCCGCGTCCTTGAGCGCGTCCCCGAAGACAAGCACGACTTCAAGTGTCACGACAAGTCCATGCCCTTCGGCCGCCTCGCCATGCATGTGGCTACGCTGCCCATGTTCGGACACAGAATCCTCACCACACCAGGTATGGACATGGCTGACGCCAGCCACAAGTGGCCGGACATGACCTTTGTCTCCCGCGACGCCGCTCTGGCCGCCTTCGATAAAAACTCGGCAGAGACCCG
>DATCBR010000301.1:0-5596 GCA_036511765.1 Acidobacteriaceae bacterium
AGCGTTGGAAACCATGTGCAAAGGCCGCCTACTCGCCGACGTGGTCGCCGTCATCGGCAGCATCGACATTGTGCTGGGAGAGATCGATCGATGACGACTATCCAGCGTCGCAGGTTGGTAACTTTCGCGATTGTGACGTTCGCACTGGGCGAGCTACTAATCGCTGCGATGAACTTGTTACAGGGTGAGACGGTCGCAAGGGTTCTTCTAGTCAACGGGGTTTCGCTCGTTACGCTGGTCGGCTGTCTCCTCTATCTCCGCAATGGCATCAGAGACCCCGAGGATCACAATGACAACACCGGCGGCTGAGCGCGTCCATGCCGAGCTATGGATCTCCTGGGCGTCGCTGCTGCGCTCCTACGCCGCGGCCCATGGGCTGAACAGTCATCAGTTCGCGGTGATTGAGTTTGGAGACGAAGTCATCACGGCACGCGCCGGCAGCAAGTGGGTCCGCATCACCCACGAGGAATTCGAATCGAGCGAAGGGGCGCGTGCGATCTTCGCGCTGAACGAAAACGGAACGGTATCCGCGGACGGTAAAATAGAAGAAATGGACATGGCAGCCGAGCGGATTACGCGGGAGCTGATGCAGTGAGCGCGATCCTTTCTGAAAGGCAACTACAGGGATCCTTCGTCCCGCTGAGCGGGACTCAGGATGACGGCAATCAGGGTTAATTCGACTCAATGAGTGCAATCGCCAAATCGATCTTCTCGCCTGAGCTTGCCGCGCGCTTTGACAAGCTGGTGACGCTCTATCCCGTCAAGCGCTCCGCGCTCATCCCCATGCTGCTCTACGCACAGGATGAGGTCGGCTACATCTCCGAGGCCGTCATTCAGGAAATAGCAAAACGCCTCGACCTCTTCGACCTCGACGTACGCTCTGTGCTGAGCTATTACTCCATGCTGCGGACCAAACCAGCAGGCAAATTCAACATCCAGGTCTGCACCAACATCAGCTGCATGTTACGCGGCGGCTATGAAATCCTCGACCACTGCAAGGCCAAGCTTGGCATCGGGCACAAGCAGGTCACGGCAGATGGTCAATTTTCTTTGGAGGAAGTCGAATGCATCGGCGCGTGCTGCTGGGCGCCCGCCATGCAGGTCAACTATGACTTCCACGAAGAGCTGACGCCGGCAAAGGTCGACGGCATCCTTAGCGACTACTCCGCGCGCACGGAGGCGAAGTAATGCCGCGCCTCGTCTCCCATCCCGATGAAAAGATCGTGCTCAAGCGCCGCTGGGGGCAGGGCGCAGCCAACATCGACAAATACATCGAGCTTGATGGCTACAAGGCGGTGCAAAACGCCATCGCCAAGGGCATGGAAGCGATGCCCGGCTGGATCATCGACACCATGAAGTCTTCGGGCCTGCGAGGGCGCGGCGGTGCGGGCTTCCCCACCGGCATGAAGTGGAGCTTCGTTCCAAAGACCTCGCCCAAGCCGAAGTACGTCCTAGTCAACGGCGACGAGTCTGAGCCCGGAACCTGCAAGGACCACGTCATCTTCCTCGAAGACCCGCACTCGGTCATCGAAGGCACCATGATCGCCGGCCTTGCCATCGGCGCGAAGATGGGCTTCATCTATCTGCGGGGCGAGTACCGCTACCTCCTCAACATCATGGAGAAGGCCGTCGCCGACGCCTACGCCAAGGGCTTCCTGGGCAAGAACATCTTCGGGGTCGATGGTCTTGATTTCGACATCGTGACGCAGACCGGCGCCGGCGCCTACGAGGTTGGCGAAGAGTCCGCGCTGATGGAGTCGCTCGAAGGCAAGCGCGGCATCCCGCGCATCAAGCCGCCCTTTCCGGCCGTGGTCGGCCTCTACGGCGGCCCTACCGTCATCAACAACGCGGAGACCATCGCCTCTGCGCCGCACATCCTGCTGATAGGCGGCGAGGCCTACGCCGCGCTCGGCTCGGAGCGTAACGGCGGCACGCGCCTCTTCGGCATCTCTGGCCACGTGGAGCGCCCCGGCGTGTATGAGCTGCCCATGGGCTCCTCCCTGCGCAAGGCGATTTACGAAGTCGGCGGCGGCATCCGCGGCGGCAAGCAGCTCAAGGCAGTTGTCCCCGGCGGCGCATCGTGCCCGGTGCTGCGCGCCGACGAGATCGACGTCGGCCTCGACTTCGACCAGATGGCCAAGGCCGGCACCATGCTCGGCTCCGGCGGCATCGTCGTGCTCGATGAGACCGTCTCCATCGTCGAGTTCGCGCTGCGCACGATCAAGTTCTACCAGCATGAGTCCTGCGGCTGGTGCATTCCCTGCCGCGAAGGCACCGACTGGATCAAGAAGACCCTGACGCGCGTGTACCTGGACGGCGGGCAGAAGAAGGACATCGACAACGTGCAGTACCTGGCCGAGAACATGATGGGCCGGACGTTTTGCCCACTTGGAGATGCCGCGGCCATGCCCACGCTCGGCTTCGTCAAGAAATTCCGCAAAGAGTTTGAAGACTACATCGAAGGCAAGAAGGCCGGCACTCCGCTGATGACCACGGAGAGTGAGTTAGTCGGTGCAGAGCATTGAGGATAGATGGCGGGCCAAGCAACTTCGCGACTTTTGCAATGGTAGTAGTCGCAATTGTTCTGGTTTGGTTTGCATGGGCCACGTTCCATCATGAGCATCACCACAGTACAGATCGGCAACTCGGGTTCAGGACTTTGCACCAGAATTGAACGTAGTTAGGAAAAGCGAAACGGAATGCCTGACGTCACCATCACCGTAGACGGCAAGAAGATCACCGCGCCGGCGGGCTCACTGCTCATCGAGGTCTGCAAGGGTGCGGGCATTGAGATTCCCGCCTTCTGCTACTACCCCGGCCTCTCGCTACAGGCCGCTTGCCGCATGTGCGTCGTGCGCCAGGAGAAAGTCCCCAAGCTCCAGACCGCCTGCACCACGCAGATCGCGGAGGGCCAGGTCTTCTTCACCGAGACGCCCGAGATCGTTCAGGCGCGCAAGGCCACTCTCCAGCTCCTCCTCGGCAACCATCCGCTCGACTGCCCTGTCTGCGACGCCGGCGGCGAGTGCGAGCTGCAGGATATGACCTTCAAGTACGGCGCGGCGGACAGCTTCTACGCCGAGCCCAAGAACCATCGCGACGAACAGCAGTGGTCGCCTGTGGTCTACTTCGACCGCCCGCGCTGCATCCTCTGCTATCGCTGCGTCCGCATGTGCGGCGAAGGCATGGACGTCTTTGCCCTGGGCGTCGAAAATCGCGGGGCGTCTTCCGTGATCATGCCTAATATTCCAGCGGCCAATGCCCCCGACGCGCTCGCGCACCTGGACTGCGAGCAGTGCGGCATGTGCATCGACGCCTGCCCCGTCGGCGCGCTCACCTCCGGAGCCTACCGCTACAAAACTCGCCCTTGGGAGATGAACCACGTCCCGACTATCTGCACCCACTGCGGCGACGGCTGCAAGGTCACGCTCGGCGTGCGCTCCACTACTGATGGCAGCGAGATCGTCCGCGGTGACAATCGCGACAAGTCCGGCATCAACGGCGACTTTCTCTGCAACAAGGGCCGCTACGCCTTTGACTTCGCCAACTCGCCCGAGCGCATCACACAACCGCTCATCCGCCACGCCAATGGCGAACTCAAGCCCGTCTCGTGGGAAGAAGCTCTCACCTTCGCCGGCAAAAAACTGGCCGAGTTGCGCGATGCGCGCGGCGGCAAATCCGTTGGCGTCATCGGCGGCAACCGCCTCACCAACGAAGAGGCCTACCTGCTGCAGAAGTTCGCGCGTTCGGTGCTTGGGACCAACAACATCGACCACCATCGCACCGCGGACTACGTCACCTTCGCACAGGCCCTTAGCTCAAGCCCGGACCGCGCCGCCTCGCAGCGCGACACGCTTACGGCAAAGAACGTTCTGCTCGTCGGTGGCGATCCCACTAACCAGGCCCCACTCACCGCGTGGAACCTGCGCACCGCCGTCCGCCTCAACGGCGCAAAGCTTTTAATCGCCAACACCGCTGAGATCAAACTCCGACGCCAGGCCAAAGCCTTCGTCCACATCTCGGAGTTCGGCTACGATGCGCTCGCCGCCTACCTTGGCGGCGACGACTCCGCCGCCTCTTCCGCTACGTCCGACTCCGCTGCGCTCGCCACTTTCCGCGACGCGGTCAAGTCCGCCGAAGGCCTCCTCATCCTCATTGGCTCCGAACTCCGCGGCGCAAACCTCAAGCGTCTCCTCGACTTCGGACTCACCCTCCCCGGCGCAAAGTTCGCTCTCCTCGGCGACTACGCCAACTCGCGCGGCGCAGCCGATATGGGCCTGCTGCCTGATCTCCTCCCCGGCTACACGCCCATCCCCGGACAAGCCACTGGCCCTCGCAACGATCTCGAATACGGCGTCCCGTCGGAGCCCGGTCTCGACCTCCTCCAGATCTTCGACGCCGCAGCCGCCGGCAATCTCTCCGCCCTCTACGTCGTCGCCGCCAACCCCGTCGTGCGTTACAGCGTCGATCCCGCCGGGCTGAAAAACACTTTCATCATCGTGCAGGACATGTTCCTCACCGAGACCGCCGCGCTCGCCGACGTCATCCTTCCCGCCGCGAACCTGTACGAAAAATCCGGCTCCGTCACTAACAGCTACGGCGACCTCCAGCCCGTCAAAAAAGCCGCCGACCGCGCCGGCGTGCGCACCGACTTCGAGATGATCGTCCGCCTCGCCGACAAAATCGGCGCGGATGTCCGCGCGCTCGTTCCCTTCGGCCCCGGCCTTCGCGCTGATATGGGCCAGACCCGCGGCGCGCAGTCCGGCGAGGCCGACCGCCATGCCGTCTGGCTCACCGCGAACAACCTTGAGCCTCGCCTCAGCCCCTTCGATCCCATGGCCATTCTCGACGAGATCCAGCGACTCGTTCCCGGCTACGCGCTCTCGCGCCTGCAACTGCTCTCCGGTAACGACCAGCACCTCGCACCCGCCGCCTCGAACCTTATCCAAGTCCAGACAGCCCGCCGCGATCTCGTCCTTCCCTCCGGCGACACACTCTTCACCTCCGGCACCCTCGGCCGCTACTCTCCCGCGCTGAACAACGTCCGCAATTTCCAGGACCGCATCGCCAACCCCACACCCGACCATACCGCCGCCGACTGACGCCATGAGCCACCTGACCAATTTCGAAGTCTTCCTTCTCATCAGCGTTGTCAAGGTCACCGTTGTGCTGGTCATCACGCTCACCTGCGTCGCCTACACCGTGCTGCTGGAGCGCAAGGTCATCGGCCATATGCAGAACCGCTGGGGCCCCAGCCGCGTCGGCCCCTTCGGCCTCCTTCAGCCTCTCGCCGACGGCATCAAGCTCTTCCTCAAGGAAGACCTTATGCCCCTCGCCGTTGAGCGCCCCCTCTTCATCCTCGCGCCCATCATCGCGCTCGGTTGCGCGCTCATCTCCGTCTCCATGGTGCCCTTCGGCGCCGTCACCAGGTACCGCGGCGTCGATCTCTTCCAGGTCGCCGACGTCAACATCGCGCTGCTGGTCATCCTCGGCATCACCTCCATTGGCGTCTACGGCATCGCGCTCTCCGGCTGGTCCTCGAACAACAAATACTCGCTGCTCGGCTCACTGCGTGCCACGGCGCAAGTCATCAGCTATG
>DATCBR010000302.1:0-3108 GCA_036511765.1 Acidobacteriaceae bacterium
GGCTGCTTCTGGGGCGTGCAGACGGCGTTCGAGCGCATCAAGGGCGTGACGGGGACGCGCGCCGGCTACTCCGGCGGGACGAAGGAGACGGCGAACTATGGGGATGTATCGAGCGAGCGGACGGGACATGCGGAGAGCGTGAAGATCGCGTTCGATCCGCAGAAGATCAGCTATGGGACGCTGCTACAGGTGTTCTTCAGCGTGGTGGCCGATCCGACGCAACTCAATCGCCAAGGAAACGATGTGGGGACGAGCTACCGCTCGGTGATCTTCACCACTTCGCCGGAGCAGGAGAAAGTGGCGAGGGCGTACATCGCTCAACTGGATGCGGCGAAGGTATTCAAGAAGCCGATTGTGACCGAGGTGACGCCGCTGAAGGAGTTCTACGACGCGGAGGAGTATCACCAGGATTATGCGGAGAAGAACCCGAACGACGCGTACATCCAGGTGTGCGATATACCGAAGATCCACGCGATCCAGAAGGAGTTTCCGGAGCTGTTTCAGGAGTACAAGGGGAAGCAGTAAGGGCGAGGTTTGGGTTCGAGGTACAAGGTTCGAGGAATTAGCTGCGGGGACCGCTACCAGATGCGGCTGCTGCCGAAGAGATTTACCGCGACTGCAGCCTTGTCTAGTAGCTCCGGTGGTAGATGCCGCAGATGCGGTCGTGCCACGTCAGCCGTTCTTCATCGAGCGCCGCCCACACGAAGCCGAACCCCAGCGGCAGCGCTGACAGTAGCAGCGCCGGCAACCGCCGCCGGACCGCCCCGCGCGTCGGGTTCTCATCGGTGAACGTGCACAGCGCGATCCGCGCCACCCGCATCCCGGGAGTCGCCGTCGAGAAGGTGAAGAACAGCGCCTGATACATCGCGGCCAGTAAGCCAAAGGCGCACGCCGCGAACGGCACCGCCGACTCGATCGCCTGCCGCCCCGCAAACAAACCGGCCGCCCGCGCGAACGTCCCTGCACCGGTGAGCGCAGTATGCTCCACGATCCAGAGGAACACCACCGCAAACGCCGCGAACGCAGTCGCCACAATGGCACCGTTGATCGCCATCGCAGCGGTCCGGCGCCCGATGGACGCCACATCCTGCAGCGACTGGGACGCTCGCGCCCGGGGCTTTACCGGACCATGGGCCTCGTTCTCACTCGTCGCAAAACCAAGTGCCTCCGCACGCGGGCGCGACTCCAGCAGGATCGAGCTCCACTGCGCCGTGTGTGTCGCCTCGACCTCTGCGTCAACATCCCGTGGTGCAACTGCAATCTGCTCCGGTTCAACCTCAAAGATGCGAAGCTGGCCGGCGCCCGGCGCCTCTTCCGCCTCCGCGCGCATCGGCCCTTCGGCCAGACGCGGACGCGCCTTGCGCGCCGCCACAAGCTGCCGCGGAAACTCGATCAGGTTGGCCGGCAGAGGCTCGGCCGGTCCTGCCGGCTCCTCGAAGACCGGCTCATGGCGGAAGGCGATCTCCTCATCCAGCAGCTGCGCCTCTTCATCGCTCTGGATGGTGGCCGCGAGATGCGCCGCTGCCGGGAGAGACGCCGAACGCGCCGCTGGCGGATCGAGAGCGACGCGCGTCGCACCGCTCTCATCCTGATACAGCCGGATCGTGATGCCGTCCGCAAGCGCCTGCGCCGAACCTGGTGTGACAGCCGTCTCGAACGGCTCATCTGCTGCGAGCGGCTCCGCTGCACCGCTCCTGCGCGCCTGCTTCGCCCGGGTCTGCGGCGGCCGGAATGCCCGTCGGTTCGCGACCGGATCCGCCGGATTCCGCTGCGCGTCAGTCTCCATCTCCCCCCACAGCAGACGCGCGGCTGAAGCTTCATGTTCGATCTGCGGCAGCGATTCTGCCGTCTGGGCCCGCGCGCGCAGCTCCTGGGCGATCTCGTTCTGCTGCTGCTCCATCGCATCCAGCAGCCTCTGCTGTGCTGCGGCCAGGGCCTGCGCGTTCACTGCGGCAACCTCAGCCGCCGCGCAGGCCTGTTGCACCACGCGATCAGCTTCCGCGGCCAGAAAGTCGTTGTAGGTCTGCGTCTGCGCGTACCGCTCCGCCACCGCCGCGGCGATCTTCGCCGACCTTGCGTTGCGCGGCGCGGGAGAGATCGCTGTGGCACTAAGGGAACCGACGCCTATTCGTCGGCTGCGATGTGCAGCCACGCGCTCCGCGGCCTGCCGCCGCAACGCGGACGCAGCGCGCTCTGCGCTCGGCCGCCTGGACAGCTCCTCCGTCTGGCGCGGCGCTTCGGCGACCTCAAGCGTCGCGGTTGCGGCATCGTCTAATAGTGCGGAGCCCATGATGCGCAAACTCAAAGTCCTGCCAGAGTAGATACGTCCAAACGATATGCAAGGGCCAGGTTGCTATACCCTCAAGGTGTGCCGCGCGTGACGATTGAAACTGTAAGTCGGAGCTCTGTTCCCGGGCTGCGATGGGTCGTGAGAGCAGTTTTGCGACGCCTTTTCCTCTTCATAACTATCACGGCGTGCGCTGGGAGTTTTGCGCAACTCGCCGCGCAACAGGTGACGACTGTGGCACCTCCGGCCAACGTGGACGCAAACTCACAAAATCCAGACTCGCAATATCCGGATGCCGTGCCCGCGCCGGTCGAAGCCGGCCCCAAGGTCAGCCTCGACTCGGCCGGGCCGCAGACCTACGAGAACGGCCACTACATCCTGAACGATCATGTGGTGCTGACCTACAAAGGCCGCACGCTGCGCGCCGACCATATGGAGTATGACCAGGCGACCGGCGATGTCACGCTCACCGGCCACATCGTCGCCGACGGCGGCGACAATGATGAGCACATCGAAGCGAGCCGTGGAGCCTTCAACATCCGCACAGAGACGGGACGGTTCTATGACGTGACTGGCTCCATCGGAGTGCGCCGCCCGTCCGTAGGCCCCATGTCCGCCACCGCTCGCGCCGTCTACGCCAACAGCAATCCCTTCCTGTTTACGGCACGCGTCCTCATCAAAGACGGCCCGCACGACTACGCCTTCGATCACGGCACCTTCACCTCCTGCCAGCTTCCGCGGCCGGACTGGCTGCTCTCTGCGACACGCTTCCGTTCCGACGGAACAACCGCCCGCGCCGGCAACACCGTCTTCCATCTGCT
>DATCBR010000303.1:0-12483 GCA_036511765.1 Acidobacteriaceae bacterium
TCCGGACTCCGCAGGGCAGTGTGCCGGATAACGTCCGGGATTTATGCTTCAAGGCATAAAGACGGCCAGTGCAACAGAAAACATACCGCCCGCCGGCGCAAGCAGGCAGGTAAGGGTGAAAAGGTGCGGTAAGAGCGCACCGGGCGGCCAGTAATGGGCGTCGCATGGTAAACCCCACACGGAGCAAGACCAAATAGGCAGGGACCGCAGCCGCCACTCCAGCGGCGCGGGCGTATCGGCCCGATGCGCCAAGGCGGAGTAATCCGGGCAACCGGAGGCCGAAACCCGCGGGTAGGTTGCTGGAGCGGCGCGGTAACGCGTCGCCTAGAGGAATGATCGTCCTCGACAGAATCCGGCTTACAGGCCGTCTGCAAGGGACACGGCCCCGTTGCTTCACAAGAGCTTCGGGGCCACCCAGCTTAAGCTACACTCAGACCCGATGCCGATCGACATTGTGGTAGATGCAATGGGCTCCGACAAAGGGCCTGATCCTGAGGTCCGCGGAGCTGTGCTGGCGTGCCGCAACTATGATGTCCGCGTGCATCTTGCCGGACCGCCTGAGATCCTGGAGCCGGCTTTAGCCCGTGCGTTGCGCGCGCCGCGCATGCCCGGTTCGAGAGCGCCGGACATCCGCATTGTGCCCGCCAGCGAGTGGATCAGCATGGACGACAAGGCCGCGCAGGCGGTGCGCGCCAAGCGCGACTCCTCCATGCGTGTGGGCCTGAAGATGGTGCGCGATGGCGCCGCACGCGGCTTCTTTACCGCAGGCAACACCGGCGCGGCCATGGCTACGGCGAAGATGGTGCTGGGTATGCTCGCCGGCGTGCACCGGCCGGCGCTGGCGACCATTATCCCGACCGTCACCGGCTCGCCCTCGCTGCTGCTGGATGTCGGCGCGAATGTAGACTGCGACCCCGACAACCTTGTCCAGTTCGCGGTGATGGGCAGCATGTACGCACGCAACATTCTCGGCATCCGCACCCCGCGGGTGGGGCTGCTTTCGATCGGCGAAGAGGATTCCAAGGGAAACGCCTTGACGCACGACACCTTCCCACTACTGAGGCAGCATCCCGCGCTCAACTTCATCGGCAATGTGGAGGGCCGCGACCTCTTCAACGGACGCGTGGATGTCGCGGTGTGCGACGGATTTGTCGGGAACGTCGCGATCAAGACCTGCGAGGGGACTGCGAAGCTGGTATCGACGCTGCTGCGGGAGTCGCTGAAGTCGACCGTCACGTCGCAGGTAGGCGCGCTGCTCTCTCGCCGCGCCTTCAACGACTTCAAAAAGCGCCTTGACTCCTCCGAGTACGGGGGCGCGCCGCTGCTGGGTGTGCGCGGCGTGTGCATCGTCGGGCATGGATCGTCGAATGAACGCGCCGTGATGAACGGGATCCGCATTACCGCGGAGTTCGCGCAGGCCGAGGTGAACTCCTCGATCGAGTCCGCGCTGCAGACATCTTAAGCGTCGCCGAGTTTAATTAGTCCTGATACCGTGATAGATACGAGGTGAGCGATGCCGCGTAACCGATGGATGCTGGGCGCAGTGTTCGCGTTGGGTGCTGCGGCCTGCGCAGCGCAGCAAGCACAGGCGCAGCAGGCAGTGCCTCAAAATCCAGCCCAGCGAACCTACGTAGGATCACAGGCCTGCGAGAAATGCCATGCGGCAACCTACGCCAGTTGGAAGAAGACGCGCATGGCGAATGTGGTGCGCGATCCGAAAGAGCACCCGGAAGCCGTGCTCGGGGATTTCTCACAGCCGAATGCGTTGGTGACGTTCTCGCTGAAAGATGTTGCGTTTGTCTACGGCAGCCGCTGGAAGCAGCGGTACTTCACGAAGATTGGCGATGAGTACTATGTGGAGCCGGCGCAGTGGGACGTTGCGAAGAAGCGCTGGCTGCCGTACCACGCGGATGCAGGCACCGACTGGTGGGTGCCGTTGTATGGCGCGAGCAACATGGAAAGGCCGACCGGGCCGCTGTGCGATGGGTGCCACAGCGTGAACTACAACGTTGCCACCAAGCAGGTGACGGAGTGGAACGTCGGCTGCGAGAAGTGCCATGGGCCGGGCAGCGAACACGTCGTAACGCCGACGAGGCAGAACATCGTGAACCCGGCGAAGTTGGATTACGTGCGTGGAAACGACACATGCATTCAGTGCCACAGCCAGGGCCGGCCGATCGACGATGCGGGCCTGGCGGCGAAGTACGGCCATCATTACGACTGGCCGGTGGGCTATACGGCGGGCGACCGGCTGGCGGACACATGGAAGCTTGAGGACCTGAAGCCGGGCGTGACCAACTTTTTCCAATACGCCGACATGACCGCGCACAAGAACCGCATGCAGGGCAATGACTTCATCCAGAGCACGATGTACCATCGCGAGCTGCGCTGCTTCGACTGCCACGACGTCCACAGCGACGCGCATACCAGCGACCTGAGGGCCGAGGGCAATGCGCTCTGTCTAAGTTGTCACGCAGCGTCGATGGGAAATGGGGCGGGACTGAAGGGAACCGTCGCCGAGCACACCCATCACGCCGAGAACAGCAAGGGCAGCCAGTGCACGGCCTGCCATATGCCGCTGATTGAGCAGACGGTGAAGGACAACTACGTGGCCAGCCACACCTTCCGCTTCATCACGCCTGCGCTTACCGAGGCGGCAAACGTGCCCAATCCATGCATGCAGTGCCACGCGGACAAGACACTTGGTTGGGCAAAGGATCAGTTGCAGAAGTGGGCGACCGTCTCGCCGTGGCGGATGGCGCAGCCGTAGGCGGCGCTACTCCGTCCAGCGGCGGAAGACGAGTGAGCCGTTGGTGCCGCCGAAGCCGAACGAGTTCGACAGCGCGTAGTCGATCTTCGCGGCCTTCGGAGCGTTGGGCACATAGTTCAGGCGGCATGCCGGATCGGGATCAACCAGGTTCATCGTCGGCGGCGCGATCTGGTTCAGCATGGCCAGGATGGTGATGCCTGCCTCAAGCCCGCCTGCGCCGCCCAGCAGATGCCCGGTCATGGATTTGGTGGAACTGACGAGCAGCGTATGGTCCGTCGCGCGCTCGCCGAAGACGTTCTCGATGGCCTTCGATTCCAGCGCATCGCCCAGCGGCGTTGAAGTCGCATGTGCGTTGACGTAGTCGATGGCATCCGGCGAGATGCCGGCCGACTGGATTGCCGCCTTCATCGCGCGGAAGCAGCCTTCGCCTTCAGGCGCCATGCCGGTCATGTGGAAGGCGTCCGCGGACATGCCATAGCCGATGACCTCGGCAAGAATCTTCGCGCCGCGTGCACGCGCGAACTCTAGCTCTTCCAGAATGAGAATGCCTGCGCCTTCGCCCACGACGAAGCCGTCGCGGTCCTTATCGAACGGGCGGCAGGCGTGGGTGGGATCTTCATTGCGCGTGGAGAGCGCCTTCATGGCTGCGAAGCCGCCGACGCCCATGGGGGTAATGGAGGCCTCGGTGCCGCCTGCGATCATGGCATCGGCATCGCCGCGCTGGATGGTGCGGAAGGCGTCGCCGATGGAGTGCGCTGAGGATGTGCATGCAGTCGCGGTGGCCTCATTGGGGCCGCGCGCGGAGAAGCGGATGGAGACGTGTCCGGCGGCGAGATTGATGATGGAGCCGGGGATGAAGAACGGCGAGATCTTGCGCGGGCCGCCGGCCAGCATCGCCAAGTGCTCGCGCTCGATCACATCGAAGCCGCCGATCCCGGAGCCGATATGCACGCCGACGCGGTCGTGATTGGAGTCGTCGATCTTCAGGCCGGAGTGGTCCATCGCCTCTTGCGAGGCGGCGATGGCGAAGTGGATGAAGCGGCCCATCTTGCGGGCTTCTTTTTTTTCGATGAACTTCAGCGGATCGAAGTCCTTCACCTCGGCTGCAAAACGCACCGGGTGCCCGGTGAGATCGAAGGCCTTGATCTCCGCCATGCCGCTTCTGCCGGCCAGCAGCCCTTCCCACAGCTCCGCGGCGTTGTGGCCAACACCGCAGACGAGGCCAAGGCCGGTGACGACGACGCGACGCCGCTGCGCCTGCTGCTCCATCGCTTGCCCTGCCTGCATTTACTTGCCCTTCTGGTTCTTCTCGATGTAATCGATGGCGTCCTTGACGGTCTTGATCTTCTCTGCATCCTCGTCGGGGATCTGAATGTCAAAGGCCTCTTCAAACTGCATAACCAGCTCCACGACGTCGAGCGAGTCGGCCCCGAGGTCCTCCTGAAAGCTTGCGCCGGGTGTCACTTCGGCTTCATCCACCTGAAGCTGCTCAACGATGATCTGCTTTACCTTCTCGTCTACTGCTGCCATGCCGTTTCTCCTGTGTTGCCTTCAGTTTCTGCAAAGCCTTGCGATGCTGACCCCGTGCGCGCGGTCTCCGGGCGGTATTCCGGTTGTATGCGCTGGAGTTTAACTCGCCTAGGAGAGTGTAAAACAAAGCGGGCTCTCGCGCGGGGCAGGCGGTCAGACGTCATCATCCATCGCGGCCAGGGCCAGTCCCAGCGGCGGCAGATCGTCTTCGATTCCTGGAAGCCCCGGCGTCGGGTCCGATACCTCTCGCAAGGTGCGGTTGATGGCGCGCGTGCGGACTCCCAGCTTCTGGATGGTGTTCTGGACCGTGCCCACCTGGCTCTCCATCTTGGCCATCAACACTTCAAATGTCCGGAACTCGGTCTTGGTCGTCTCCAAAATCTTCCATACCTCATCGCCCTTCTCCTGCAGCGCGAGCATATGGAAGCCCATCTGGAAGCTGGTAAGAATGGCCGACAGAGTCGTGGGACCGGCGATCGTGACGTGGCACTTCGACTGGATCTCAGCCTGGAGCGCGTCGCGACGGATGACCTCCGCGTAGAGGCCCTCGGTGGGTAGAAACATCACCGCATACGGCGTGGTCACCGGCGGGTTGACGTACTTCGCGCAGATCTTCTCCGCCTGGATGCGGATGGAGTTTTCGAACGCCTTGCCCTCTCGCGCAATGGCGTCAGGATCGTTGGATTCATAGGCACCTTCCAGCCGTTCCCAGTCTTCCCTGGGGAACTTTGCGTCGATCGGCATCAGACGTTCGCCGGAACTGGTCGGAAAGCGGACTGCGAACTCCACGCGTTCCAGTGAGCCGGGCCTGACGACCGCGTTCTCGACGAACTGCCCCGGAGCCAGCATCTGCCGCAGCAGCATGCCCAGGTGCACCTCGGCGAAGCCGCCGCGCGATTTGACGTTGGTGAAGATGCGCGAAAGGCCGTCAACCTCTTCCGAAAGTTTGGACATCTCGCCCAGCCCGGCGTGCACCTTGTTCAACTGATCGGTCACCTGGCCGAAGGATTCGGTGAGGCGCGTCTGCAGCGTCGCGTGCAGCTTTTCATCGACGGTGGCACGCATCTCTTCGAGCTTGGTGGAATTGTCTGTGTTCAGTTTGTTCAGGCGATCTTCAACCGTGGAGCGCAGCTTTTCCTGGTGCCCCGCATTGCTCTCCATCAGGGTCAGGAGCTTGCCGTTCAGCGACTCTTCCAGAGCGCGACCTTTTGCGGCAGTCTCGTTCTTGAAGTCCGAGAAGCCCTGCGAGAGAGAGCGCATCTGCTGTTCGACATCGCCGCGCAGGGCGGTGGCGAAGCCGGCATTGTCCTCGCGAAAGTTCTTGAGATCATCCTTCAAGCCCTGGCCCAAAGTTGCGATATTGCTGAGGACTTCATTGCGCAGCGCGGTCGCGGCGGACGCATTGTCCTCGCGCGTGCGGCGGGCCTCTTCGGCGATCAGCCGCGTGAGCTGCTCAGGTAGCTGCGCGAAGTGGGGATCGCCCCCCGCAGCCGGAGGCTTGCGCATCAGCAGAACGCCAATGGCGATCAGTTGCAGGACAACAACGGCGATGAGGGCGGCAAGCATTCGACTTTCCTTCGCCTTGAGGATAGCATCGGCCGACGCGAGTCGCCGGTGGATTTTCGGTCAGGAGTGTGAAGAATTCGCCGCCGCCAAAAGCCGATCCGCAATGCCCGCAACCTGCCGCGCAGGCCCAACCTCATGCACGCGCAGGATGTGCGCGCCAGCCAGAAGAGCGGCCATGTTGGCGGCCGAGGTGGCGAGGTCGGGACCGATTTCAGAACCGATTTGGGCCACAGGTAAAGAAGCAGATTCCTCCGCATCCGCCGCAAGCGTCGAACGCTGCGGAATGACAAGGGAGGGGTGGGTTCTTTCTCTTAGGCGAGCCAGAAAGCTCTTGCGCGAGAGGCCCGCCAGCAGCGGAAAGCCCAGGGAGCAGAGTTCGGCAAAGCTCGCGAGCAGAGGCAGGTTCTCGTCCATGATCTTGCCAAAGCCGAAGCCAGGGTCAAGGACGATGGTCTCGCGGGCGATCCCGGCAGCAAGTGCGGCATCGGCGCGAGCACGCAGTCCGCGCAGCACCAGCGGCAGCACCTCATCCGCCGCCAGGCGCGGCTGGGTCCTCCATTCGGACGGACGGCCTCGCGTATGCATCAGGACGTTGCCGCAGCCCAGCGCGGAGCAGGTCGCTGCCATCTCCGGGTCCCACAGATGTCCGCTGACATCGTTCACGATCTCGACGCCCTCCTCCACGGCCATCCGCGCCGTCTCGGCGTGGTAGGTGTCGATCGAAAGAATCGCCCCGGACCGCGCGGCCAGGACCTGCCGAACCACAGGCAGCACCCGTGCCTGCTCCTCCGGCGGCGAAATGGCCGTCGAACCGGGCCGGGTCGACTCGCCGCCAATATCGATCAGGTCGGCGCCCTCATCCAGCATGCGCAGTGCGTGATCCGCCGCTTTATCCTGTGCAAAAAAGCGCCCGCCGTCGGAAAATGAGTCCGGCGTTACGTTGAGGATGCCCATCACCACTGTCCGCACGCCAAGCTCCACACTGCGCGTTCGCAGACGCCAAATGTGCCGGGAACGGGAGTTGGGAGGCATAATAGGACTCCTGCTAAGGCCGGAGAAAGCTGCGGAGGCAGCCATCTTCAGCTACATCATGTACTTACAAGTAAACACTCGGGCAGCGGCCTTTCCAAGAGTACTGGAATGCCATTAATTTTTTTGGTGCCACTTTTACGCAGATTGGTGCATAATTCTTCTAAGACTTTGCCACCACCCATAGAACAAGGCCGAAGCTGGCCAGCCTAGAGCGCCGTCAGAGCGTTCGAGGCTCGGAGGCACCACTTGAATCTTGCATTTCTTCCAGATCTGTCTGCTCTGGCGATCCTCATCCTGATTCTGGCGCTCGTGCGCCGGCGCCACTCCGATGCCCGCGCCGACGCATGGCTGCTGGGGCTGTCGTTTACGCTCGTCGAGTCGACCGCGCACACCTTTTATAAAGCCGGCAAGATTCCCGATGCATTCCTGCACTTGCTGGTGCTGAACTGCTATCTGGTGGCCGGCCTGATCTTCAACTGGGCCGCAAGCGACCAGCGCGAGGCCGACCGGTCACGACTGCTCTATTTGACCCTGAACGGTCTGACCCTGATGGGGCTGACGACGCTCTACGGCCTGAACGTGCGGATCGCGAAGCTCTACATTCCTTCCATCGCCGTCGGCATGGTCGTGGGGGTGGTCAGCTCGCTGGCGCTGCGCAAGAAGTGGCGCTATGCGCTGTTCCAGTTGGCTGCGTGGACCGTCATCGCTGTGCTGATAGCGCGCGGGCAGTTACGCCCCGCAGTGTACTGGAGCCTGGCTTGCCTCTATGCCGTAGCCGCGGTCAACTTTTACCGGCGGCTGGAGGGTCGCAGTGCCGGCCGCGTTGCGGTTGTGCTGGGCTTCTCCATCTGGTCGCTGTGCTTCTTCGCGCATCCCTGGATCGTAGAGAAGGTCGCTTACGCCGACATCGCATCGCACATCTGGAACTTGCAGAAGTCGCTGATCTCCCTCGGCATGATCCTCGTGATGCTGGAGGAACAGGTCTCCAACAACGAGTGGCTCGCGCTGCACGATGAGCTGACCGGTCTGCCCAACCGCCGCCTGTTCGCGGCGCGGCTTACCAACGCCATCCAGTACACGGAGAGCCGCAACACCAGCCTGGCGCTGGTGGTGCTCGACCTTAACGACTTCAAGAAGATCAACGACACGCTGGGCCATCCCGTAGGCGACCAGGTGCTCCGCGAGGTGGCCGCGGTGCTGCGCAAGAACATCCGCGCGACCGACACGGTTGCGCGGCTGGGCGGCGACGAGTTCATCATCGCCGCGACGGACATGCCGAACGCCGGCGCCGTGGAGCGCTTTACCGACGCGCTGCGCACGGCCATCGAGCGGCCTGTGCTGGTAAACGATATGCCGCTATCGGTGGGCGCGAGCTTTGGCTTCGCCATGTATCCCGGCGACGCGAAGGACGCAACCAAACTGCTGCGCCTGGCCGATCAACGCATGTACGCCCTCAAGCGGCGGCCCGTATACGCCGCGCAGATCGAAGCGCCGAAGATGGTCGCGCAGGCGTAGAAACTCCCACGAATGTCCTGAGCGAAGGCCGCGCAGCGGCCGCAGTCGAAGGATCGGCTTTTGTCCGTTTACGCCCAGAAACCTTAAGCGAAGATTACTGTCTTGTTCGCGTACGAGAGGATGCGGTGGTCCAGGTGCCACTGCACCGCGCGCGAGAGGACCATGCGCTCCAGATCGCGGCCCTTCTGCACCAGCGAGGGAAGCTGGTCGTTCTGTGAGATGCGTGTCACGTCCTGCTCGATGATGGGACCTTCGTCCAGCACCTCAGTAACGTAGTGGCTGGTGGCGCCGATCAGCTTGACGCCGCGCGCGAAGGCCGCATGATACGGCCGCGCTCCAGTGAAGGCGGGCAGGAACGAGTGGTGCACGTTGATGATGCGGCGCGGGTAGGCGTCGACGAACTTTGGCGAAACGATCTGCATGTAACGGGCAAGGATGACGAGGTCGATCTTGTGTTTCGCCAGTAGCGCTAGTTGCGCGGCTTCTATTTCGGATTTCGTCTCGCGCGTGACCGGCATGTGGTGGAACGGCACGCCGTGGAACTTCGCCAGCGCCTCGGCGTCGGTGTGGTTCGAGACGATGAGGGCCAGATTGCAGCGGAACTCGCCTGTCTGGTGGCGTTGCAGCAGGTCAGCGAGGCAGTGCAGGTAGTGCGAGACGAAGAGCGCCACGTTCTGCACCTCGTTCGCGAACTCGATGCGCCAGTTCATGCGGAACTCGGCGGCGACCGGCGCGAAGGCGGCGCTGAATGTAGCTTCGCTGAAGTTGGCGGCGTCAGTGGAGAACTCGACGCGCATGAAGAAGAGGCCTAGCTCGGCGTCCTGGTGCTGGTCAGCGTTGAGGATGTTGACGTCATACCGCTGCACAAGGAAGTTGACGATGGCCGCGACAAGGCCCTTGCGGTCCGGGCAGTCGATGAGCAGGATAGCGGTTTGGGAAGTGAGCATGGCGATCGCAACCAAGATTACCGGAATCGAACGGTGATCTCCGTGCTGGCTCCTTTCTTGGGGGACCCCCCTGGGTATCGATTGGTGCATGATCTTCCAAACAAACCACTTACCGACGATGGAATCTGCATGATCTTGAAAATAAAGGGAAACGCTTTGCAAGATCATCAAAACATTGGAGTTATATTTTTTGGCAGCTTTGGGGAGACACAAGCCTGAGGCTGGCGGATTCTGTCTCGACCTAAGGTTAATTATATGCGGGGTGTCAAGGTGATGTGCTGCGGTTGTTCCTGACCGTACCGATTACGATGCGACCGTCGTGAATGGGGCATCCGCTTCAGTGGACACGATGAGATGTGGATCGCCCGCCGGTCTTGCTCGGGACCGGTCGCAATCCATCCACTGCCAACTGGTCGAGCAGCCAGAAGACGGCTTCCTTATGCGCGGCCCACGCCCCGCTCAGATAGTCCACGCACAGGGCCGCCTCCTCTTCGCTGCCCGGCAAATACATCTCCGGCGGGTGCTTTGGCAGCGGTTTCCGCGCGGTCAGATAAAGTTCCACATACCGGTTTGTCCGGCGCGCCTCTTTAAGCGCGGCACTTGTCTCGTCACTGTTTCCCACCAGGAACCGCTCCAGCACGCTTGCCCAGGCAAAGTTGGCCGACGCATCGTCCTTGTATTTCTCCAGCAACTCGCGGGCTCCTTTCAGATCGCCGGTTTCCAGGTAAAGGCCCAGTAAGGGATCGCGCACGCCCTGGTTGTCGTTCGGATTCAGCTCCAGCATTCGCTGGTAAACCCGGGTGGCGTCCAGACTGATGCCTTCTCCGCGCAGCAGGCCTGCCAGTTGCTCCATGGCACGCATATATGGGCGCGTTTCCAAGAGCAGCCAGAAATGCCCCTTGTTCTCGCGGATGAACTTTTCGCCCAGCGACCTTTCGCCGGCGGCGACAGCCTCTTGCAGGCACTCAATCATCTCTCGCTGCGTCTGCGCGTCCAGATCGGCCAGCGCCACCAACGCGTCTACGCAATCCGAGTCCAGGCGGAGAGCGCGTTTGGCCAGCTTGCGCACTTGCGCCGCGCTGGTGGCTTCCATTGCCTCGAACGCCCATTGCTGCGCTTCATCCCGCGCGTTCGCTTCCGTGTCGCTCAGCCCCTCCCGCGCCGATGGGCCAGCCAGCGAAGCCATTAGCGCATCCAGATCGCCCTTTGTAGCCATACCGCCGGAGATCAGCATCTCTTCAAGCTGACCCATCGCGTCTTCCATCCCGGCAGGCGGATCGGACGCCTTCTTTTTCGCAGTGGATTTCTTCGACGGCTTCTTCGGCATTGCTTACCTCATTTTGCGTCGGGCCGCGCAGAAGCTCTTTCCGTTCCGGCGCGCCGCTCCATTCAAGGATCGCATACGCCCGGCGAGAGGGCGGGCTCGTCGAACCTGGGCGTCGGTGGAGAACTCGACGCGCATGAAGAAGAGGCCCAGCTCTGCATCCTGGTGCTGGTCGGCGTTCAGGATGTTGACGTCGTAGCGCTGCACCAGGAAGTTGACAATGGCGGCGACGAGGCCCTTGCGGTCCGGGCAGTCGATGAGCAGGATGGCGGTCTGAGAGGGACTTACCGGCTTCGACTCTTATACGGCGAACAGCCGCTATTTTCAGCTTGTTAGGCCTGTTCGTTTGAGGATTTGCTTCGTGAGAGCTGCAAACTCCTGATAGCACGTCTCAACGTATTGGGCATGGCTACCAATTGCGCCATCTGCCGGACGCAATTCAAACATTGGCTTCCTTGCGTCTTGGGCTAAAGGCATAAGACTTCGATAGTTTCGCAAACTGGCAATGCAATTTGGATCCGAGTAATTTGGGCCAGTCCAGACTGGGACTTCGTCTCCGAGCACAGACTTGCGATATTCGGACGGAATACGATCGAGCCATTTTTTATAAGCTTTTACTGGCCTATCGAGGCGCACAGCATGCTGCAATACTACATATCCAATGGGGTCCATCCCTGCTGGTGGAAGAGAGAAACTTACATTGGCCCCCTCTAAATCAAGAATTCGCGTCCAACTCGCCTTCCATTTTCTTATGGTAGGGCCCAAATTGCGCAATCCCTGCAACGAATACAAGTCTGCAGCAAGTGGGATGAGCAGGTGATCAGCAGCCAGCAGCGAGGCGCGATTTATGGCGCCCAGGTTGGGGCCGACATCCATTAGTACAATTTCTGCCGATACGGAACATCCCACATCGCGGATAATGCGATGAAACGCGCTGGTTGCTCGCAAAGCCGCCGGGTCACCCGAGAAACCGTTGGACCAGCTTTCGGAAAGCTTGTCCTCGAATCTTGAAAGGCCAAGGTCCCCGCCAATCAAGAAAAGGTTATCTCTCGGTTCCAATGGAGTGATAGAGGCAATATCCCCAATGCCCTCCAAGATGGGGTCGACCGCGCTCAGAATGGTGCGATCCTTGCCGCCTGATGCCCACAGCTTTTCGAGGGCCGTTTCGTCGAGGAAAGCCGAGGTCAGGTTTGCTTGCGGATCAAGATCGACCGCTAACGTCTTAATCCCCATCTCTGCCAACATGCAAGCGACATGGTAGGTAAGTGTTGTCTTACCTACGCCACCCTTATTATTGAAGAGCGCTATGCTAATCAAGGTTTCACCCGAACGACGACAGATATGAACGTTGGTTCGAAGACGAAGTCGGGAGGCGGATTCCCGTTTTGTTCTAAAGCAACCCGCGCCCTGCTGATGCCCACCCCAAATCGCTCTACGTAGCCAAGTCCCTTCATCGCCTCAGCGAGAATTGGATTTCGATAATCGCTCATCCTGTCGAAATTGCTCGATGTCACCTGTCCGTATAGTCCCCCGGGGTTTTGTATCTCGACCCGATCCTCAAACCAGTTAATACGAGTGGGGGACGAGGTGCCTTCATATGCTCGATGCATTATTGCGTTAAGCACAAGTTCACGTATCGCAGCAGACGGGTAATCGGGCAGATCTTCATGATGTAGCGCAGAATCTTGCTTTCGCCCAATTCGGATCTGTAGTGCGAGAATCTCTTCGAGTTGACGAAGCTGAGTCATCAAATTGCCGGTGAGCGTTTTATGATCGACGACGGGATCTGCAAGGCCGGT
>DATCBR010000304.1:0-3107 GCA_036511765.1 Acidobacteriaceae bacterium
ACCGCAACCAGCAGCAGAATCCCTACATCCAGCACGGCCAGCGAAGTCGGTCCAGTCAACTCCGCCGGATGGCGCACTGAGATGGGATGCCCGACAAACGTCCTGTAGCTCACCTGCGTGCCGTGATGGTCGGCGAGGTACATCATGCCGCCTGCAATCACCACCGTTGCCGCCAGCAGCACGCCCAGCCGCAGCAGCAGACCCATCGCCCACTCCATCTTTTCGTCGTCGGACGCGCGGCGCATTTACAGCCTCCCCATCCATCCGTTCACGATCATTTCCACTCCCAGGGCTCCGATGACCCACGCGAAGATCGTGCGCAGCAGTGGAACTCGCGCGCGGGCCAGCACCTTTGCTCCCAGCAGCGCTCCGAGCAACACACCGAGCAGAACTGGCGCCACCAGCACAGGATCGACATAGCCGCGCGCCAGGTAGATGCCTGCGCTGGCTGCCGCCGTCACGCCGATCATGAAGTTGCTGGTCGTCGTCGAAACCTTGAATGGGATGCGCATGATCTTGTCCATCGCCAGCACCTTTACCGCGCCCGACCCGATCCCGAGCAGCCCGCTCAGGATTCCCGCGCCGAACATCATCGCCCACCCCGCCGCAATCCGGTCGACGACATATGCGGTCCATCCACCGTGTCCATCGGGATATTTCCCGGACATGCGCAGCTTCTCCGACCATGGATTGGGCTTGGCTGTCACCTCATGCTCCTGCTGGCTGCGCGAGAGCCACGCGGAGTACAGCAGCACCACACCGAACACGATTGCCAGCGCGCGCGTTGGCGCATAGGCCGCGATAAACGCGCCCGCTACAGCGCCCAGGGTTGTCGCCACCTCCAGAAACATCCCGATGCGGACGTTGGAGTAGCCCTCGCGCACGTAAGCCGCCGCCGCGCCCGACGAGGTGGCGATGACGCTCACCAGCGACGCGCCGATTGCATATCGCATGTCCACGTGGAAACCCAGCGTCAGCAGCGGGATGAGCACTACACCGCCGCCGAGGCCCGTCAGCGCGCCCAGCATCCCGGCCGCGAACGAGCCGATAAACACCAGCGTTGTAAAGGTCTCTAGGTGCATCCGTCCTCGCGCGTCAACTCAGCCTTGCTGCTTCTTCGATGCCGGACGCGCGATCCTTACCTCGCGCGCCACCTCGCCGGTCAGCTTGAACGGCCTGCTGCCGCGACCAATGCGCACCTGTAACCCGTCCGCGCCCGCATGCCGGGTCACTACAATCCTTGCCCCTGGCACCACACCACGCGCTTCCATCCTGCGCAAATTTTCCGCGTCGCGATCGCCCACGCTTTCCACCAGGAAGGTGCCATCGCGGTCCACCTCAGCGAGCGCCATCGTATCTCGCGGAGCCATTTTGCCATCCATCGCGGGGATCGCATGCCCGTGGGGGTCGGTCTTTGGGTGCCCAAGCTTGGCGGCGATCCGCTCCTCAAACCGCTCGCTGATGAAGTGTTCCAGCCGCTCCGCCTCCTCATGCACCTCGTCGATCGGATAATCGAGTATCTCGTACAGAAACGTTTCGATCAGCCGATGGTGACGCACGACCTCGAGAGCTCTGCGGCGGCCGGTCCGGGACAGCCGCACTCCGCGGTGCCGCTCATACTCCACGGGCGAAGCTGCCGCGCCGGCCAGTTTCTGCAGCATGTTGGTCACTGACGCAGGCGCGACCTGCAGCTCCTCTGCGAGCGCCTTTACCGTTACACGCGTCCCGGCAGCACGGCCCTTGCCGGCCATGTCTGTACCCTCTGCGTCATCGAGTACGGCCTCTTCCAGCACAAGGATCGCCTTCAGGTAGTTGTCCACCGACTCCGTGTTGTCATGCCGCGCGCGCCTCATCCACACCAGTTTGACTGATTTCCTACAAATTAGGTATACCTAATTTGTAGGCGTACCTAATTCTGTCATGGCCACATCCACCTCCAGTCCGGCCCAGGCGCAACATGCCCATCATCGCAACGCGATGTGGACCTACTTTGGCCCGGCCTTCGTCGCGTCGGTCGCTTATATCGATCCCGGCAACTTCGCGACCAATATTCTGGGCGGCACTGAGTTCCGCTATCGCCTGCTCTGGGTGCTGCTGTGGTCGAACCTCATGGCGATGCTGATCCAGTACCTCTCGGCCAAGCTCGGCATCGTTACCGGCCTCACCCTGCCGCAGAACTGCCGCCGCCACTTCTCGCGGCCAACCACCATCTTTCTCTGGATTACGGCGGAGATCGCTGCCATCGCCACCGATCTGGCCGAGTTCCTCGGCGCCGCGCTCGGTCTCGATCTCCTCTTCGGGCCGCTCGTCCTAGCGCATGGATTCTCGCCGCGCGAGTCCATGCTCGCCGCCGCTCTCATCTCCACCGTGCTGGTCTTCGCTATTCTCGCGCTGGATCTTGCCGGCTTCCGCGTTTTGGAACGCGGCATCATGGCCTTCGTCGCCATCATTGGCGTTGCTTATGCGTTCGAAGTTTTTCTCGTTCACCCCGACTGGAAGCTCGCGGCCATTGGCACCATTCTGCCTTCGCTCGACCGCAGCTCCCCGCAGCTCTTCCACGACTCCATCTACGCCGCGGTCGCCATGCTGGGCGCCACCGTCATGCCGCACGTCGTCTATCTGCATTCCGCGCTGGTGCAGCCGCGCCTCAAGGAACTCACCGGCTCCTCGCTTCCCGCTACCGAGACCCTGGCGGGATTGGCCGCGCGCAATCGCAGTACTGCGTTACCGCGCCGCATCATCCTCACGCGGTTCCTCCGCTATGAGCTGATCGATGTCTTCGTTGCGATGAATGGCGCCTGGCTGATCAACTCTGCCATGGTCCTGATGGCCGCTGTCGCCTTTGCTGGAAGCGGGAATCTACAACCCAGCATTCAGGAGGCTTACCACACCCTCGGTCCGCTCTTCGGCCGCTCCGCCGCCATCGTCTTCGCCGTCGCGCTGCTTTGCAGCGGCCTCTCGTCATCCACGGTCGGAGTCATGGCCGGACAGGTCATCATTGAAGGTTTTCTGGAGATCAAGTTCCCTATCTTCCTGCGGCGGCTTATCACGGTTATCCCGGCCATCGCTGTCATCGCTATGGGCCTCGATCCGCTGCGCATCCTCGT
>DATCBR010000305.1:0-2097 GCA_036511765.1 Acidobacteriaceae bacterium
ACCGTCGCATTCAGCGCGCCTCCCAGCAGGGCGCTGGTAGTAGGATCGGCGCCCTGTTGCACCTCGCGTTCCTGGTAGAGTTGCGCCTCTTCCTGCGTGCGCCCAAGCGCCAGTAAGGCGAAGATGTCTGCCTCACTCAGCGGCGGCTCGGAGCGGTAGGTTGGCTTCAGGTGGCTCATGGTGCCTTGCAGTCCGATGGTTAGGTCATAGGTCTCTACGCGCGCCGTTGCGTCGATATCGACGATGGGATCGATACGGACTGGATTGGTGAAGTAGATGTCGCCGCGCTGTAGTTCGTATTTTGTGCCCGCAAAGGTGGCGCTGCCTTCCGTGATCTGGATGCGGCCCAGCATGGTGGGCTCGGCTACGGTGCCGTTCACGCGAAGATCGACGGTGCCCGCCAGTTTGGCGTACGAGTTCTGGAAGTCGAGTTGCGGTGAGCTCGTTATATGCACGTCCAGCCGAATTTTAGACGAGATTGCGTTCGGGTCAGGCGGGGCGGTAACGCCGCCGGTGCCGGAGAAAGCCGCGAAGTCGACATTCGGGCCGACGCCAAAGCGTGTGATCAACACCGTCCCGCTGAGCAGCAGGTTGTCGACCCCGCCCTGCAGGTGCAGATTGGTGTTTGCCGTGGCGCTCAAGCCGTAGAGCCGGACGCGGGTTGCGTCTCCTGTGGCCGTCAGCTCCGCATAGACGCCGCTGCGATAGGCGAGGAAGCCTCCCAGCTTCAACTGTCCGCCGCCCGTGGTTGCTGTGAGTGTCTCGACCTGAAGACGGTCCTGCGTAAACACCAGTGTGCCGTTGAGTCCGCTGAGGCCGTTGGGAATGCCCTGCATCGCCAGGTTGACATTGTCGAACTGGACGCGGCCCGAGAGCACGGGCTTCCTGGTCTGGCCGCCGGCGGCGATTGTAAACTCGACCTTGCCGCTGGAAAGAATGTCGGGATCGAAGGTATGCGCCAGCGCCACGCTGACGCTTCCCTTGGCGTTCAGATCGAGTTTGCCGCCCTTCGCATCGCTGCTACCGAAGACCTGGGCAGTGCCTGCGAGCGTAAGGTCCGTCTCCTCACCTGTGATGTGCACCTGGTCCAGGGAGACCAGCCCATTGCGCAGCCCCACGCGAACAGGCCCGGCGCTCTTCAGCTCGATCCCTTGCAGTTTCACGGCGAAGTCATTGAGCTGCGCCTCGCCGCTGAGTTGCTGCGGATTCTTCAAAGGCCCGCTTATCGTTACGGTCCCGGCGATCGACGATTGCGCCTTGATATTGCTCGTGGAAAACAGTGCGATCGCAGAGCCCAGATCCAGCCCGGAGAGATTTATCTTCGCCTGGGTCTGGTAGTCGCCGGTCAGGCGCGTCTGTCCATTGGCATCGATCCTGGCTCCAATCAAAGTCGATTGGGCAGTGTATGAGAGCAGGTCTGCATCGCTGTGCGCTTCGACATTGACATCGCCAAGGCTCTTGCCATCGGCGACAATGCGCGTAAGCTTCGCGCTTGCCTTGATGCCCGGTTGTTCCGTCGTGCCGTTGGCGTCCGCGGAAAGGTTCAGCGTTGCGTCCATGCCGGGTCGTGCCTGTGAGAACCTCTGGAACTTCGAGAGCACGAGGTTGTTGCCTTCGAGGTGCCCATGCAATCGCTTCGACGTAGTGTCATATCCGCCATTGCCGCGCACCTGCATACCATGCAGCGAGAGGACGGCCTGGCTGGCTTCGAGGTCGCTGCCGCGGACCGCGATGTTTGCCGCCAGGGAGTCGTACGGCTCTCCGTAGGCGACGCCCTTCGCCAGAGCGATGTGGCCTTGCACGTCCGGGTCTGCGAAGGTCCCCCGCAGCGTGGCAGTCACGTTCATGGTTCCTGTAACCGGAACGCGCTGTTGCTGGCCCGCCATCTGCAAGACATCCGCCACGCTGGCATCCGCCAGCTTTAGGTTTGCCTGGACAGCCGACCCCGCATCCCAGGCGTATGAGGCAACGCCTTTGCGCTGCGCGGTCTGGTGCGGAACAACAGTGCCGGTCACATTCAGCACCGCGCTGCCGCGTTGGATGGTGGAGCTGGCGACTGCCAACCCTGACTCATGCGAGAACTCCGCATCGGCAACA
>DATCBR010000306.1:0-3288 GCA_036511765.1 Acidobacteriaceae bacterium
GATGATTCCGCAATCCTACTGGGACGAGGAAAAGGGTGTGGTGAACACGTATGTGCTGGTGGATGCACTGAGCGATCTGTGCACACCGGAGGACGTGCTGGCGCCCGGCAGCTCAGGCGCATGCAGCGATATTTTTCTGCAATGCTTCCGCTTGAAGCGCGGGCAGCGCGTGGTAAATTCGCCGAGTCTGGGCGCAATGGGGACGGGGCTGCCGGGTACGATCGGGAGCTGCCTGGCGAGTGGAGGCCGGCGGACGATCTGCGTCAACGGCGACGGCGGATTCCAGTTGAACATCCAGGACCTGGAGACGGTACGTCGGCTGAACCTGCCAATCAAATACTTCATTCTGTGCAATGGCAATTACGCGTCGATCATTGCCTCGCAGAAGAACCATTTCCAGGGGAGACTGGTGGGCAGCGATCCATCCAGCCACCTGACGCTCCCGGATATAAGAAAGGTGGCAGAGGCGTACGGCATTAAGACAGCGGAGATTCGCAACCACAAAGGACTGCGCGAAAAGGTTGCGGAGGTCCTGGCGATGGATGGCCCGGTGGTATGCGCGGTAAATACTTCCTCTGACCAGCCAGCCATGCCGCGAGCGACAGCTTCCACACGTGCCGATGGAACGATCGTGAGCCTGCCGATGGAGGACATGGCACCGCGGCTGCCACGCGAGGAGTTTCTTGAGAATATGATCATTGAGCCGCTGCCGGAGTGAGCGGTTGAGACCCGTATTTGGTCGGATGGAAATATGTGCGGCGACACTAAGCATGAGGGGCTGACATACAGTTGAGTGCGAAGACCATCTCCGTCGTGACACCCTGCTACAACGAGCAGGAGAACGTGCTGAACGTGTACAACCAGGTGCGCGAGGTGATGGCCGGCCTGGAGCGATACGAGTATGAGCACATCTTCATTGACAATTCCTCGCAAGACAATACCGTCGCAGTCCTGAAGATGATCGCGGCCGAAGACACCAACGTCAAAGTTATCGTCAACTCGAGGAACTTTGGGCACATCCGCTCGCCGATCCATGCCATGATGCAGGCCAGCGGCGACGCGGTGATCAGCATTGTGGCCGACCTGCAGGACCCGCCTGCAATGATTGCGGACATGGTCCGCGAATGGGAGCGTGGCGCTTATTGCGTGTTGGGCATCAAACGTACCAGTGAGGAGAACTCGGTGATGTTCTGGCTGCGCAGACAGTATTACAACGCGGTTGAGCGGCTAAGTTCGATCGAGACGATCCAGAACTTTACCGGTTTTGGCCTCTACGACCGCAAAGTGATGGACTTGGTAAAGTCCTTTGACGACCCGTATCCATATTTTCGCGGGATGATCGCCGAGATTGGCCTGCCAACGGTGAAGTTGCTCTATGACCAGCCGGCGCGCCGGTTCGGCATCACCAAGAACAACTGGTACACGCTGTATGACATTGGAATGCTGGGAATCATCAGCAACTCGAAGGTGCCATTGCGCATGGCTGCGTTGGCCGGGTTTATAGGCGCATGTTTTTCCTTCCTGATCGGCCTGACGTACCTGTTGCTGAAGCTCGTGTTCTGGACGACCTTCAGCTTTGGACTGGCGCCGATGCTGATCGGCGTGTTTTTCATCTCATCGCTGCAGCTGCTCTTCCTGGGGGTGATGGGGGAGTACGTCGGCTCGATTTACACGGCCGTACAGAAGCGTCCGTACACTGTAGAGCTGGAACGCATCAATTTTGAGTACCCGCCCGCGCCTCCGAAGCAGGCTGCGCTGGAGGGAATCGCAGCTCCGGCAAACGCTTGAGTCAGGCAGTAGCAGTGGGAGGGACGGACATTCGAGATCTGGTGAAGCGACAGTTGAAGCAGTCGGCGGCGACGCTGCAAGCGGTGCTGGCTGATGAAACGATCCACACAGCCGTACTGGAGGCTGGCCGCATTACCGCGGAGGCAATGCGCGCCGGGCGCAAGCTGATGGTGTGCGGCAATGGCGGTTCCGCTGCCGACGCGCAGCATCTGGTGGCCGAGTTTGTGGTGCGCCTGGAAGCGGACCGCCCGGCCCTGCGCGCCATTGCGCTGACGACGGATTCCAGCATTTTGACCGCTGCCGGAAATGATTTCGGCTATGAGCATGTCTTCGAGCGTCAGGTGGAGGCGCTGGGAGCGGAGGGAGATGTGCTGCTTGCCATCTCGACCAGCGGCAACTCGAAGAATTGCGTGCTTGCGCTTGAGAAAGCGCGTGCGATGCGTGCGCATACTGTGAGTTTTACCGGCAGTGGCGGCGGCGCGATGAAGCCGCTGTCCGATATCAACGTCATCGTGCCCTCGAAGGTGACGATGAATATTCAGGAGTCGCACCTGGCGTTGGAGCACATCTTCTGCATGGTGGTGGAATGCTGCTACTTCGGGCCGGATTTTGGTGGCGTGAAGTAGCCGATGAGCGCGACACCCACGCCTCCATTGGCGAAGCGCGATCTCGATCTGGTGTTGTCGCTGACGCGCGAACTGTGGGAAGAGGCGCGTGGCCAGCGCATCTTTATCACCGGCGGCACAGGCTTCTTCGGTTGCTGGCTCGTGGAGAGCTTCTGCCACATCAATCGTGAGCTGGGATTGGGCGCGCAGGCGACGGTGCTGACGCGCGATCCGGCGAAGTTTGCCGCGAAGTGCCCGCACCTTGCGGATGACCCTGCAGTCACACTGCTCGCCGGCGATGTTTGTAGCTTTGCATTTCCTGAGGGCGAGTTCCACTACATTGTGCACGCGGCAACCGAGGCCGTGGTGCAGCCAGGCGCGGACGAGATGCTGGCGACAACCGTTGAGGGCACGCGTCGTGTCCTGCAGTTCGCCAGGCGATGTGGAGCGAGACGATTCCTGCTGACAAGCTCAGGGGCTGTTTATGGGCGACAGCCGACGGGCATGACTCATGTGCCGGAGATCTATACACCCGCGCCAGAGGCTGTCGACGCGGTGAATGCTTATTCCGAGGGCAAGCGCAGGGCGGAGATCGTATGCGGCGAGATGACGCGCGGCACGCGCATTCAGGTGGCGATCGCACGCTGCTGGGCATTCTGCGGACCGCACCTGGCGCTGGACGCACACTTCGCGATCGGCAACTTCATCCGCGACGTGCTGGCCGGAAGGCCCATTGCGATCGGTGGCGACGGGACGCCGCGGCGGTCCTATCTCTATGCGGCAGACCTGACCGTCTGGCTCTGGACGATGCTCTTTCGCGCTCCCGCGCTGGTGCCGGTCAACGTAGGATCGACGCACGACGTAAGCATCCGCGAACTGGCCGAAGCCGTGGCGC
>DATCBR010000307.1:0-2195 GCA_036511765.1 Acidobacteriaceae bacterium
TACGCGCCTCCTTTTTGCAACGACTTCCGCTGGCTCGGTCCCACCATCGTCACTTTCTGCCGTTCTATCCGGCGGCCGCCGAGGGCCTCGACCTGCGCGGCTTCGACCTGGTGCTCTCCTCCGACAGCGGCCCGGTGAAAGGCGTGCGCCTCGACCCTGGCGCGACCCACATCTGCTACTGCCACTCGCCCATGCGATACCTGTGGGATGGGTACGAGGCATATCGCGCGGCGATGGGGCCGTTGACGCGCGCAGCTTTTACGGCGACCGCTCCCCGGGTGCGAGCCTGGGACCGCAGAGCGGCGCAGCGGGTGAATTTCTTCCTGGCCAACTCGGCGTATGTGGCCGGCCGCATCGGGCGGTGTTATGGACGCGAGGCCGAAGTGATTCATCCTCCGATCGATCTGGAACGCGCGGCTGCCGTAAAGGATGAGCCCGTGGGCGAGCACTATTTGTGTGCGGGACGGCTGGTCAGTTACAAGCGCACCGAAATTTTGATGGAAGCCTGCCGCCGCGCAGGGCGCAAACTGTGCATTGCCGGCGCCGGGCCGGAGGAGGCCCAGTTGCGCCGCCTTGCCGGAGGGGACGTCGAATTTCTGGGGGAGCTATCGACAACCGCTCTGTGGGCCGAGTACGCGCGCTGCCGCGCGCTGCTCTTTGCGGCGGACGAGGACTTTGGTATGGTCCCCCTGGAAGCGCAGGCGTGCGGACGCCCGGTGATTGCGTACGGCGCTGGAGGTTCGCTCGAAACAGTGCGCGGGGTGGGCGATGAGGCGACCGGAGCGTATTTTGCAGAGCAGACGGCAGAGTCTGCCGCCGAGGCGATCCTGCGCTGGGAGCGGGAAGGCGAGTCGCGCTTTCAGCCGCGTTTCGCGACCGAATGGGCCGCAAACTTCGCGACTCCGGTGTTCCTGGAGCGCTATCGCGACTTCGTCTTGCAGCACGCGCCGGAGGCCGCTTCGATGGCCGCTTCGGTTGCAGAAGCTGCGGCTGTGGTGGCCGGCTGATGCAGAACATGCGCGACATGCTGCGGGGAACGCTGGGCCGGAGCCTGCGTCCGCTGCCTCCACTCGACCGGCTGGCGGCGGCATGGCCGGTGGCGTGCGGCTCCGCGCTGGCTGGTCACGGCGAGGTTGCGGGGTACGAAGACGGTGTTGTGCGCATCGTTGTTTCCAGCGATGAGTGGATGCAGCCGCTCGCGCAGATGAGGCACATCCTCACCAGCGACCTGGCGCGCATCGCCGGGGTGCCGGTCACCGCGATACACTTTCAAAAAGCGATGAGGGATTAGGGATTTGTTATGAGCGTTACGAACGAAGATGTGGTGCGGGTGGCGGAGCTGGCGAACCTGGAGTTGACTGCGGAAGAAATGCCGCGGATGGCGCGGGATTTGAACGCCATCCTCGTGCATATCGCGCAGTTGAACGAGTTGGACACGGAAGGCGTTCCGGCGATGGCCCAGGTGGGCGAGATGCTGGGCCTGACGCCCGCGCAGCACGGCGAAGACCTGCGCGCCGATGTGGTGCGGCCGTCGCTCGATCGCGCCGCCGTCATGGCTGAGGCGCCGGAGACCGACGGCAGGTTCTTCAAGGTGCCGAAAGTGATTGAGAGATAGGGATTGGGAATGGCGGACAGGTTGAATCCGGAAACATTGTCGATTGCGGAGGCCCGCAGTGCGGTGCGCGAGGGCCGCGTGTCGGCGGCGGCGCTCGCTGAAGAGCATTACGAACGCATCGTTGCGCGCGACCCCGCGATCAACAGCTTCCTCGCGCTGAGCCGTGAGCGCGCGTTTGCGCAGGCGGAGAAGGTTGATGCCGCGGTGAAGTCGGGCGCGGAACTGGGGCCGCTTGCTGGTGTGCCCATCGGCATCAAGGACGTGCTTGCGATGCGCGGCGCCCCTGCCACGGCGGGCTCGCTGATTTTGAAGGGCTACCATCCGCCGTACGACGCGACCGTTGTCGCGAAGCTGGAGGCGGCGGGCGCGGTGCTTCTCGGCAAACTGAATTGCGATGAATTTGCAATGGGTTCGTCGAACGAAAATTCGGCCTACGGACCGGTGCATAATCCGCGTGCTTTGGACCGCGTTCCCGGCGGCTCGTCGGGAGGCTCGGCGGCGTCGGTTGCGGCCGGTTTCTGCGTGGCTTCGCTGGGCACCGATACCGGCGGATCGATCCGTCAGCCGGCCGCATTTTGCG
>DATCBR010000308.1:0-17642 GCA_036511765.1 Acidobacteriaceae bacterium
CCCGCAGCAGCAGGGTTATCCACAGCAGGGCCAGCAGGGCTACCCACAACAGAGCCAGCAGGGCTACCCACAGCAGGGCTATCCGCAATATCCGCAGCAGCCCAGCTACGGGCAGCAGCCGCCGCAGCAGGGCTATCCACAACAGGGCCAGCAGGGCTATCCACAGCAGGGCTATCCACAGCAAGGCTACCCACAGCAGCAGCCTTACCCGCAGCGTCCGCGCGGTGGGTATTACGGCGCACCGGCCTACGCGGGCCAGCAGGCTGGTCAGCAGGTGCTTATCCCTGCCGGAGCGCTGGTTCGCATCCGTATCGACCAGACCCTGGACAGCGCGCAGACCAAGACGGGCGACCGCTTCGATGGCGTTGTGGTGAACGATGTTGCCGCTGAGGGCGCTATCGCCATCCCGCGCGGAGCGGTCGTCCACGGGACAGTGGTCGACGCGAGAAAGTCCGGGTCCGTCTCCGGACGGGGCGAACTCTCGCTGGAACTTACCTCCGTTTCTCTGGGCGGACAGGACTATCTCATTGCCTCCGATGTCTGGACGCATAACGGCGCGGACAAGGCGGTCCAATCCGTCAACAGCACATTGGTCGGGGGCGTTCTCGGCGCGCTTGTGGGCGCTGCCGCAGGCGGTGGACAGGGAGCGGCCATCGGCGCAGGTGTCGGCGGAGCCGCCGGTCTTGGTGTTTCGGCCGCTTCGCACAATGGACAGGTCTACGTTCCGTCGGAAGGGCTGCTCACCTTCCACCTTGCCCAGCCGGCAACTGTCGCTACCGTCTCACAGGAGGAGATGGACCGGCTGGCGCAGGGCGCAGGTCCCGCCGGTGGTTCACAGCAGCCCCAACTGGTGCGGCGTCGGCCGTATTACCCGGCGCCGTACCCGTATCCCGTGTATCGTGCGCCGTACCCGTATCCCTACTAGCTATCAATATCGACTGAAAGGGCCGCATCGCAGCGGCCCTTTCCGTTAGCCTCACAGTGCGCAACTCCCTCGATCCATAGGCACCATTTGCGTCCGCAATCGGGGTATTTGGCAGTCGGCCATCGCTGCGCATTTACGACTGATTTATACTTCTCTCCAGCGTCGAAGACCTGCAAAAGACCATCTTCGCCTACGTCCAACACCACAACAGCCAACCCAAACCCTTCATCTGGACCGCAAAAGCCACAGACATCCTCGAAAAGGTCAAACGCGGAAAAGCTGCACTCCATAACTGCACATCTGCATGACGGACTACACTCGTACCGGGATGAGTGGAACCGCTGAGGTCGAAGGCGACTTTGAACGGGCGAGGGGAAGGAAGGTGACGCTGACGCCGCCACCGATTCCGGAGGTCCAGAAGGAGGCGTACTGTTCCTGAGCCGCTGGAGGCGAGGTCGTCGCCGGTCTCTACCCCGGAGAAATGGTGGTTGGCCGATGGTGGCTACTCAATCCACTTATCCTGCAAAGCACCGACAAGCGCCCTTCCGTTTTGTCAATCGGACTGCAAAGTTCCTGCAGGCAGCTTCAAGGAGGATCATCGACATGCAGATTCGATCATTAGGGATTGGCCTTGGCATGGCGGCGCTCATCTACGCGACGACGCCGGCTCTGGCGGCCAATGGCGCTCGCCCGGACTTCGGCCCCAACGTGCTCGTCTTCAATCCAACCATGCCGGCGGCGGCCATCCAGAAGCAGATCGATGCGGTGTATGCCACGCAACAGCACAACGAATTTGGCCTGCAACGCAACGCACTGCTGTTTCTTCCAGGTGGCTACAAGGTGGATGTTCCGATCGGCTTCTACACAGAGGTGCTGGGGCTGGGAGCTTCACCCGACGATACCCACATCGGCGGGAATGTGTTGGTAGACGCGAGCGCCCGGAACGACAACGCCACGACCACCTTCTGGAGGGCGGCCGAAGGCTTCTCAGTGACGCCTGCGGGCGGCGTGATGCAGTGGGCCGTCTCCCAGGCGGTGCCGTTTCGCCGCATGCATGTTCGGGGCGACATGGTGCTGCATCAGCGTGGCGGCTGGGCGAGCGGCGGCTGGATGTCAGACGACCTTATTGATGGCAACGTCGGCTCCGGGACGCAGCAGCAGTGGATCGCGAGGAATAGCGAGTGGGGTAGCTGGACCGGCTCCAACTGGAACATGGTCTTCGTCGGCGTCAACCATCCTCCCGCGGGTGAATGGCCAACACCTCCGTACACCAAGGTCGCGCAGACACCGGTTGTTCGCGAGAAGCCGTTCCTCGAAGTGACCAAGTCTGGGAACTACAGCGTGCGCATTCCCGCATTGCGCAGCAACAGCTCAGGGATCACCTGGCGCGCGGGATCGACGCCGGGGCGATCCATTCCTCTCAGCCACTTCTACATCGCGCGGTCAGAGAGAGATACCGCAGCGACCATCAATGCGCAGTTGGCGCGAGGCAGAGATCTGTTGTTGACGCCGGGAATCTATGATCTCGACGCGCCCATTCGTGTGACCCGGCCCGATACAGTAGTGCTGGGCCTGGGCTTTGCCACTCTGCGTCCAATCCGCGGTACTGCGGCGATGAGCACTGCCGATGCTGACGGCATCATCATCGCTGGCCTGCTGTTCGATGCGGGTGCTGCCCAATCGCCCGTTCTGCTGGAAGTGGGACCGGATGGAAGCAAGGCCACGCACGCTAAGAATCCCATTTCACTCCATGACGTCTTTTTTCGAGTGGGCGGTGCCGCAGTCGGCCGCACGCTGGTGAACCTGAAGATCAACAGCAACGACACCATCGTCGATCACACCTGGATCTGGCGGGCAGACCATGGCTCCGGCGTAGGATGGAACAGCAATACCAGCGAAAACGGGTTGGTGGTGAACGGGAACAACGTCACAGCCTACGGCCTGTTCGTCGAGCATCACCAACAGTTCCAGGTCCTCTGGAATGGCGACGGCGGGCGAACGTACTTCTATCAATCGGAAATTCCCTACGATCCTCCCGATCAGGTCAGCTATTCGAGCGCGCAGGGTGTAAATGGGTGGGCTTCCTACAAGGTCGCCGATTCAGTCAGGAGCCACGAAGCCTGGGGACTGGGGATATACAGCGTCTTTCGGCATAGCGGGGTCACGTTGACGCGGGCCATTGAGACGCCGAAGAACCCAAACGTGAGATTTCACGACATGATCACGGTCGCGCTGGGCAGCAATGGTGAGATCAGCAATGTGATCGATGATACTGGCGGACCAACTGTGATTCGGCCTCGAGTTACGCCGAAGGTCGCAAATTTCCCCTGAGTGGACAGCCTTGCGGTTCTCCGGGCGAGCAATTCAAGTCTCCGTTTCGTTTGGTTTTTGGCCATTAGCGACTCTTGCCCAATATCCTCTGCGGGTTCGAACTGGCCGGCCAGTGCTGCAGGTGCGGTTAAGCCGTCATGCTCGATATGCTGCGGGAAGGCAAATCTCGGAATCGAGACGACGCCACGCGATCTCAAAGACTTACAGTCGTCCTCAGCAATGCAAAGGGACGCAACGTGACGCCAATAGTCAACTACGGGACATCTCTCGGGACACCAAGCAGGGTCTCGACAGGGACTCTTCTGCAGAGCGGTTTCTGTAGAAGGAAGGTCGGCCGGCGCGCCAATCCTGCCACAATACCGAAAACCCAACTTTCCGGGCGGGACCAGGGATCGCTTCCCCTAAGCCGACATATCGGTACTAATCCGCTGTCGGTAAGCGCAACGGCGATTTGCCCTAGTTGTGAGAGGGGCGGTTCAGGCTAGGCGGCAACGCTGGGATAGGACAGTACCCGCCGGCGGCGAGCGGGGCGCTGCCTCCGCCCCATTGATTTATACTTGTCTCTTGCCCTGCTTATTTCTTCGGAGCGTCATCCGAAACGAGCAAAATTACCGGGCAGATGCACGGTCTTCGAGCCGGAAACCTCCTGAAGTCAGCCTTGCCAACGGGCTGCTCTGGTGTGATCCAGTCCGTCACTGACCGTCGCGCGCATCCTTGTGAAAGCTGGCAGCAAAGCATGATTCGTTTTCTTCAGCGGGACAATCAAGTCACCAAGATCCTCTTCGGCGTCATTATCGGCGCAGCCTGCATCTCCATGGTCGTGTACCTTGTGCCGGGCCTGATGGATAACCTCGACAGTGGCGCCACCACCGGCATCTACGCGACGGTGCGCACCCCTGGTTTCTTCGGCCGTATCTTCGGAGAGAGCGACCAGATCAAGACCCAGCAGGTGAGCCAGCTTGCCCAGCGCCAGTTGCAGCAGCAGCGCGGCATTACCGACGAGATGGTGCGGGTGATGATGCCCTATGCCATGGGCCGCGCCGGAGTAGCGCTGGTCCAGCGGGCCCTCCTGAAGCAGGAGGCTGACCGCCTGCATCTCGATGTCTCCGAAGCCGACCTGCTGAATCAGCTTCACCAGGGCGAGTTCGGCCAGTACATCTTCCCCAACGGCAAGTACGTCGGCGACGCCGGCTATGCCAATTTCGTGCAGATGGTAATGGGCTCCGGCGCATCGGTCGACGAGTTTGAGGCGGAGATCAAGGAAGAGATGGAGATCACACGCCTGCAGCAACTCGTCACCGGCGGCGTCACCGTCTCAGACCAGGCGGTGCGCGACGCGTATCGCACGCAGGGCACCAAGGTGAAGTTTGACTACGCCGTCCTCTCACTGGAGGACATCAAGAAGACCATCAATCCCTCCGACGCCGACCTCCAGGCCTTCTTCAAGCAGAACGCGGTCCGCTACGCCAATGCCATCCCGGAGACGCGCAAGATTGAGTACGCTGCTTTCGATGCCTCGAAGTTGCCGGGGGGCAAGCCCGCGGTCTCCGATGCGGAGATCCAGGCCTACTACAACTCGCACGTCGCGGACTACAAGGCCGACGAGCAGGTGAAGACCCGCCACATCCTGATCTCCGTCGCCGCGGGCGCCGATGCGAAGACGGACGCCGACGCCAAAGCAAAGGTCCAGGACGTTCTCAAGCAGCTCCAGTCCGGCGGCAACTTCGCCGATCTCGCCAAGAAGTTTTCCGACGACCCCGGTAGCAAGGAACAGGGCGGTGAGCTTCCCATGATGCCCACGGCCAGCCTCGATCCCGCGTACGCGAAGGCCGCGATGGCACTCAACCCCGGTCAGACCTCCGGCCTGGTCCACTCGCAGTTTGGCTACCACATCATCCAGACCGAGCAGAAGCAGCCAGCCGGCACCAAGCCGCTTGCTGACGTGAAGGATGCTATCTCGCAGATCCTCGCACAGCAGAAGGCGGGATCCGCGGAAGAGAACTTCGCTACGCAGCTCGCCAATGACGCTAAGCAGAACGGCCTCGAGAAGGCAGCCGCCTCTCACGGCCTGAAAGCCGTTACCACGGACTCCATCGGCAAGGACGGAACTGTGGCAGGCCTCACTGATGGCGCGCCGATGCTTGCCGCGGCGTTCGCCACGCAGAAGGATGCGGCGCCGTCCAGCGTCGCCACCGGCAACGGCTATGCGGTCTACCAGGTTGTCGACGTGAAGCCCGCGCACTCGCCCGACTTCGCCGAGTACAAATCGCACATCCTCGACGACTATCGCTCGCAACGCGCGCCGGAGCTGCTACAGCAACAGGGCGCCAAGCTGGCCGACCGCGCCAAGGTCCTCAATGACCTGAAGAAAGCAGCCGCTGAGTTCAAAGTGCCCGTCAAGTCCAGCGACCTGGTGGGCGCCGATGCGCAGGTGCCCGATGTCGGCTCCATGGCGGGTCCCGGAGCGCCCGCATTCAAGCTGTCCGTCGGCGGCATCTCCGCCCCCATCGACACCGGCGAGTCGGAGGTCGTCCTCGCAGTGACAGACAAGCAGCAGCCCACCGCGGAGGAGATGGCCAAGAACCTGGACCAGACGCGCGAGCAACTGCTCAACGATCAACGCAGCCAGATGTTCAACATCTTCGTCGGCTCGCTGGCCAAGAAATATCAGGACGGCGGCGGCATTCGCCTCACCAAGGAGGCCGAGCAGCCGTCGGGCGTTCCGGGCACCTAAACTGGCCCACAACCTTATGCCTGTCCGTCTTCATCCTATGTGGGCAGGCATTGCCATCTTTGATCGACCGCATTTGATCTTCCTGCATCACACTAGCGCCATGCGCCTGCATATTTCCACCGCCTCCCAACCTCATGCGCCGCGAGCGGAGGGCCGCTCATGAATTCCGACCGCATGTCGGGCGTGCTGCTGCACGTCACTTCCCTGCCCTCCTACGGCGGTGTCGGCGACTTCGGCCCCGCGGCCTACGCCTTCGTGGACTTTCTTGCAGCAGCCAAGCAGCGCCTCTGGCAGGTGCTTCCTCTCAGCCCCACCGGATACGGCAGCTCACCCTACTCCGCGCTCTCGGCGTTTGCCGGCAATCCCATCCTCATTTCGCTGGAGCGCCTGGTCGACGCGGGCTGGCTCAGCGCAGACCGCATCGCGGGCCTGCCCGGCGACTCCGGTCTTGTCGATTACGTCGCCGCCTTCGACGCCAAGCACCCGCTCATCGAGGAGGCCGCCGCCAACTTCCTCGACAACGCCGACGAGGACGCGCGCGGACGCTTCCTCAAGTTCTCGCAGGACAACACCTCCTGGCTCACCGACTACTCACTCTTCAACGTGCTGCGCCGCCGCTTTAACTACGCCAGCTGGCACCTGTGGCCCGCCGAGTACGCGCAGCGCAAGCATGACACCCTCACCGCTGCGCTCAACGACTATGGCCGCGAGCTGATGGTCGAGCAGGTCATCCAGTTCTTCTTCGACGAGCAGTGGTGCACCCTGCGTGCCTACTGCAAAGAGCGCGACATCCGCATCCTTGGCGACATGGCGATCTTTGTGAACTACGACTCCGCCGATGTCTGGACCCACCCTGAGCTCTTTGAGCTGGACGCCGAGGGCCGCATGCTTCGCGTCTCCGGCGTGCCGCCCGATTACTTCTCTTCCACCGGCCAGCGCTGGGGCAACCCGCTCTACCGCTGGGGGGAGATGCGCGAGCGCGGCTTCGACTGGTGGGTAGCGCGCGTCCGCCGAACCCTGGCGCTGTATGACATGGTGCGGCTCGACCACTTCCGCGGCTTCGAGGCCTACTGGTCCATCGCCGCCGATGAAGAGACCGCCATGAACGGCCAGTGGATCAAAGCGCCCGGCCACGAACTGTTCCAGCGCCTGAAGGATGTCTTCGGTGAGCTGCCTTTCATCGCCGAGGACCTGGGCCTGATCACGCCTGAGGTCGACGAGCTGCGCGAGCGCTTCGGCATGCCTGGCATGCGCATCCTGCAGTTCGGCTTTGCCGATCGCGGCGCGCATCTCTACCTGCCGCATCAGTTTGTCCCCAACACCGTCGTCTATACCGGAACGCACGACAACAACACCACGCTTGGCTGGTGGCGAGACGGCGCAACTCAAATCGAACGCGCTAACGCGCAGACGTACCTGCAGCCGATGACAAGCGATGCCGATGCCGTCTGGGCCATGGTTCGTGCCGCCGAGCGTTCGGTCGCCAACCTCTGCATCGTCCCCATGCAGGATGTGCTGCTGCTGGGCAGCGAGGCGCGCATGAATACGCCGGCAAACTCCTACGGCAACTGGACCTGGCGCTATGGGCCCGATGCCCTCGACCCGGATATTGCTGTCCAGCTCGCAGCCCTGATGGAGATGACCGACCGCGACGGCTCCATCGCACCGAAATCGGACTTCCCTGCTGTGCAATAGTTGCGCGATACACTGAATCCGACGACATCACTTATAGGAGCAACAATGCCTCTCTCCGGCGAAGCCATCCGCACCATGAATTACGTTGACGACATCTCTGTCACTCTCCGCCGCATCCTTACCGTGCTGCCCTCGCTTACGGAAGAGGAGCGCGCGCGCGTCGCTGCCCACATCAAGGCCGCCGACCCCAGCTACGAGTCCGTGGTCCAGGCGCTGCAGGCCAAGAAGTAATGCGTCTCGCAGACTCACTGCGAAGAATGCGTTTTGGGTGCCTCATTGACGCGCGATGGTCAGGGCGCGCATGGGTGGGATGAAATGACACAAAGCACTCAATCATCCATTCGCACCGTCGCCATCATCGGTGCCGGCACCGCCGGTCGCAGCTTTGCCCTCGCCTGCGTTCGCGCAGGCTTCCACGTCTTCCTTGAAGATGTGATGCCCGCCAACCTCCGCCGCGCGCAGGACGACTACGCAGGCGCCGCATCCAATGCGGTCGGCTCCCTCTCCACCGCTCTCACCGTCGAAGACGCCGTACGCTCCGCCGACCTGGCCATCGACTTCGTACCCGACGAGCTCGAGTCCAAGCTGGAAATCTTCTCCATGCTCGACCGCATGGCCCCGCCGCGCACCATCCTGCTGACGCCCTCGGACGCGCAATCCATTACGGACCTCGCCTCCTGCACCTACCGGCCTGCCCGCTGCTTCGCCATCCGCGGCGGCCTCGCGGCAGGCGCGCCTGCGCACCTCGTCCACCCGCCGGACGCCGACCCGACTGCGCTTGCCGCGACCGTAGTCTTCCTCCGTGCAGTCGGCAACAGTGTAGAGATCGAACCGGATCCTATCGCGCCTATGCTGATCAAGAATCAGGCACGCAGTTAGGATTATTTACAGGCTATCTCAGTCGGCGGGCCACACTCATTGAACCCGTGATCAGACTGAAGTGGAGTGCTATTCGCCCTTCTTCTTCAGCTCCACGATCTGCGGGTGCAGCAGCTTCGCCGTCAGCGACCGCGTCATCGCATCGATCGCTTCCTGCTGCTCGGCTGTCAGCGGGCCAAGGCGTTTCGCCGCGCGCTCCAGCTCCGCCTGTCGCAACGCCTCGGCGCTCTCCTGCAGCGCGACGATCGCGGGCACCGTGCCGCGTACCTCGAGATGCTTCTGGTACCTGGCCACCTCGTCCGCGACGATCTTCTCCGCTGCCGCCGATTCCCTGCTCCGGTCCGCAAGGTGGGACGCAGCCACCTGTTGCAGGTCATCGATGTCGTAGACAAAGCAACCCTCAAGCTCGTTCACCGTCGGGTCCACATCGCGCGGCACCGCAATATCGATAAAGAACATGGGCCGGTTGCGCCGCCGCTCCAGCATCTCCTTGGCATGCGCGCGCGTGAAGATGTGCTGGTCGGAGCCGGTTGAAGTGATGACGATGTCCGCGCGGCGCGCCTGCTCATGCAGCCGGTCGAAGGGTATGACTTCCGTCGCGCACAGGATCGCCGCCGGGTCGTTCGCCAGTTGCATGGAGATTTGCTGCGCAATCTGTCCGGCCATTCCCGCGGCCCGCTCCTCGGTACGGTTCGCGATGAGTATCTGTGTTGCGCCCTGCTGGATCAGGTGGCGCGCTGCCAGTTCGCTCATCTTGCCCGCGCCCACCAGTAACACCGTGCGGCCATCGAGCGAGCCGAAGATCTTGCGCGCCAGCTCCACCGCGACCGATGCAATCGAGACCGACGAGCTGCCGATGTGCGTCTCCGTGCGCACGCGCTTGGCGACTGAGAACGCCCTCTGCAGCAGCGGATCGAGCGCGCCTGCGACTGCGCCCGCCTCTCTGGCCACGGTGTAAGCCTCTTTCACTTGCCCCAGAATCTGGGGCTCGCCGACCACCATTGAGTCCAGCGACGAGGCAACGCGGAAGAGATGCCGCACCGCCTCGCGGTCGCGATATTCGTATAAATGCGGCTCAACCGTCTCTGCGGGGACCGCGAAGTATTCATGCAGGAACCTGAGCAACGCAGCGCCACTCTCCTGATGCCGCGCATCGCGATGCGTCAGGAACTCGACGCGATTGCAGGTCGAGAGCACCATGGCCTCGCGCACGCCCGGCTGCTGCGTAAGAGTTCGCGCCGCGTCCGCCAGTCGCGCCAGAGGAATCGACAGCCGTTCGCGCACTTCGATCGGCGCAGTGGTGTGATTCACCCCGACGAGCACCAGCATGCCCGGTGTAGTCGCGCCGGCAGGCTGCTGCGCGGCCTCCGCAGCCGGCTTCACAATCGACAGTCGCCGATCCTGGATATCTGCGTGGCTCATGGCGTCTGGAACCTGTGAACCGCGGAGAACTGGTTGGCCGCCCACACGAACAGCACTACCATCACCACGAAGCTCGAAAGATAGACGGCGCGGCGTCCGCGCAGCCCCGCCGCCTTGCGCATGAAGATCATCGCTACATATGCAGCCCAAAGGCCGAAGGTCAGCACAATCTTAGGATCGCTGAAGTACGCGGGACCATTTTGCTGGAGCGCCATCACGGAGCCAATCAGCAGTCCTGCCGTCATGCAGGGCAGACCGAACAGGAGCGTCTTCTGCGCGATCTGGTCGATCGTCTCCAGCGGCGTATCGAATGGCGCCAACCAGCCTCGTCCGCCGCCGGACTTTGCTCGCTGCTGCGACTTCAACCTGCGCTCCTGCACCAGATACAACACGCTGGCCAGCAGCGAGATGAGCAACGCCGCGTAGGCTGCCATCAGCAGCGTAATGTGCAGCACCAGCCAGCCCGTCTTGGCAGGCATGGGAAAGGTCTCCTGCCCGGGACGGAACGCCGCCAGCATTGCGAGCAGGAAGATGATGGGCAACACAAACACACCGAGAGAGACGCTGCGATAGCGCGCGTATACCGCCAGAAAGAGCAGCGCCAGAATCAGCGCCAGCAGCGACTGTACCTCATGCGCCTCCACCGGAAGCCGGTGATGCGCCGCATTGAGCGTCTCCATCAGAGAGACGAAGTGAAGCATGGCCGCGGCCACAGCGGCAGGCACCGCCAGCAGGCTCCAACGCGCGCGGTCATACAGGGCGGCAGGCAGCACCGCCAGCGCGGCAACGCCGTACAGAAGGACCGCCAGTCGTAGCCAGAGCAGCGTCATAAGGAGCCACTTTGCAGTATATCGGCCTGGGATCCTGCGCCGCGCAGCGGTAGCGTCCTAACTCTGGACAGCACCCGCGCAGCCGCTACCGCGATAAGCGGATGTGCCCTGTTATAAAATGAAGCTGGTGCGGAGAGGTGGCAGAGCCCGGTTGAATGCACCTGACTCGAAATCAGACATAGTCGCAAGGCTATCGGGGGTTCGAATCCCTCCCTCTCCGCCATACAGTTACCCGGCATAAATGCCAGGCCGCCGCGAGGCGGCTGAATTTTTGAGCTGATCTTGTGCGACTATGTGCATCTACTGCGTTGCTTCAATGAACTGGGAAACGATAGACATTTACGCTGTAAGGAGCTACCGAAAGCGGCTGCGAAGGATCACCGATGGGAATCTCCTTCACCTCAACCTGCGCGGGCTGGCCGACGCGATTGTCCGCATCGAGGCTGCTACCTGTCATCTGCCATACCGCCGACGGGCCGGCCAGGTGCTCTCCGTTGACATTGATGTTCAGCTTCTGCGCCGATTCGGTGGCATTCACTACAGAGAGCGTGAGGTATTTGCGGTCCTCCGTCAAAGCAGCGACCATATCCAACGGATAGGTTGCGCTTCCCGCGCTTTCCGCGGGCTGATCGCCGTAGGGAGGATACTTCGGTGCGGGCTGCGGTGAGTCGCCTGAAACTGCCACCGGCAACGTGCCGAGATGTTCTTTGTATGTCTTGTAGAGAAGTCCTCTCGCGTTATACACCGCGGCCGTGGCGTTGTAGTCGATGGTCGAAACCGACATGGTGTAAGCCGCCATCTTCATGAAATCCGTATGGCGGAACATTTCATTCATGATCATTCCGGTGGCGAGCACGGACTTCATGCTGCTGCCTCCATAGCCGTATTCATCGATCGACAGGAAGATGTTCTTCTCGCGCATCGCCGGAAAGCGCTTGACGTACTCGTTCCATTCTTCGGCCTTTTTGTGGACGCGGTTGGAGGGATGGCGCGCGAACTCGAGAACCGTCTCATCAACATTTACGTACCCGCCCTCGATGGGAGAATTCATGGGCAGGCTCTTGGCGTGGTCGTAGTCAAACCGCTTCCCTGCCCGCACGTACCAGTGTTCGGTGAGACCATCGAAGTTGCCGAAGCTGTGGAGCAGAAGACCGCCGGTCCAATCCATCTGGGGATCGCCGAAGTGGACCTGGGGATCGGGAATGCCGATCGTGCGCGGCTGCCCCTCGACGGTCATCTCGTCCGGCATGGCCCCGGACGCGAGCAACGTAATGGACGGGTCGACCGCTCGCATCGCCTGCGCGAAATCATTGTGCTTCACTGCGTAGTACTTGATGTCGGTGTGGCCGTATTGCCAGGAGCCATAAGGCTCGTTCCCAATGTCCCAATACTTGACGTGGTACGGCTCCGGATGACCATTCTTCGCGCGCTCCGCTCCCAAGCGCGTCGAGGCCGGGCCATTCATGTATTCAACTTCTTCCGCCGCGGAATGTGCGTCGCCAAGGCCGGCATTGACCGTGATGTAAGGATCGACATCGATCAGCTTGCAAAGCGTCATGAGTTCGTCCATGCCCAGATCGTTGGTCTGCATCGCGTTCCAGGCATAGTCGAAGACGGGCGTGCGCTTATCGATATCGCCAATAGAGTTGTGCCAGTCCCAGTCGGAGATGAAGTTGCCGCCCGGCAGGCGCCACATGCCGGCATGAAGGTCGCGCAGCAGGGCGATGGTATCCGGGCGAAAGCCCTGCACGTTGTCCGCGGGCATCAGCGAGAGAGTGCCGACATGGAAGTTGCCACTACCCGTCCCGGTAATCTCAATGGTGCCCGACGGAGCGTCAGCCTTCGATTGGAATGCGAGCGGATACTTGCGGTAGGTGTTCGTCAGCGCATTGAAAGATATGGTTTGACGATCATTCGGGCCGTTACCCCAGATCAACGAGACCTTGACTTTGGCCCCGGCCGTTCCCCGCAGATAAATCCTGCCGACGTATTGCTTGTCTCTTATGAGTGCGAATCCCGATTGTGAGATCCCGTGCGGAGTATCGGCGCTGAGTTCAACCCGGGGGCTCTGGCTGCCGACAAAAGCTTCGGCGGTGTCCAAGACGATGGCATCGTCTGGACCGACCGGGTGCCACTTCCGGAGTGGGGCGCGCATCGCATTGGTCGGCGCGGGAGTAGCCGGCAGCGCATCTCTTGAGTTCATGGGGAAATAGAACTTGCGGTCGTCAATCATCTCCGCCCAGAGGCTGCGATACATCAGCGCGCCTCCGTGCTCGATGAATCCACCGTAGAGATACTTCGAGATCGGCGCGTCGACCCTACTGGTATCGATGTTCGCGACAATTGCGGGTTGTTGGGCCTGTGCCCGGACGCCTGCGGAGATCGCCCAACCGGCAAGGACTACGCCAATGATTTTGCCGAATGACGACATGCGCGAGGAATGGATCTGCATAGATAGTCTCTCCACATAACTGCAGGATTTGCAAAATTGCCGGGCAGCCACGTTTACGATCTGGCGGCGACCGAAGTAAACCACGTCTACGGCTATTTTGCCTAGTCGCCCTGGATTGCGGTACTGGCTCAAGCCTGATTCCCCTGTTCTTTCCAGTCGTTGAGGTCCGGCTGATGCGGGCAAATACCGCGCCGCGCGAAAAGTGGATGAAGCCCCAGCCCTGCTGCGTTATGTCAGAATGTGGCCTTCGTGGGGGCCGGAAATAGGTTGATTTTGAAAAAGTTTCATTTATCAGGATGATTTTCGCAACTAAACGACTACCCTTCCGTTTGAAATGGAAGTCGCCCCTCAGCCTGTTCGTCTCGCGTTCAGAGGGTGCAATGTCCCACGGTCAATGCAGCGGCCGCAGTCAGGGGAGGTTTGCGCGATGTTTGCTCCGCACCGTTTGATTCCGTCTGGACTGCTTTCCCTGTGCGCAGCGCTTGCACTCAGTGGTTGCGGCGGATCCACTACCTCAAGCACTCCAGTTACACCATCCGTCACTGTCAGCGGTTCCGGGCAGGTAAGGCTTGGCGGGACAGACCAGTTCACCGCAACGGTAGTCGGTGAGTCCAGTACCGCGGTGTCCTGGCAGGTGAATGGTGTGGCCGGCGGCAATGCGACGGTCGGCACTATCTCCGCGACAGGACTCTATGTCCCTCCTGCAGCGATCCCATCGCCCAATACAGTTACCGTCAAGGCCGCCAGCGTCGCCGCACCATCTGTCTCCGGCTCAGCCAGCGAGGCCGTCCTCAACCCCATCCCTTCGGTCAGCAGCGCGCAGGTGACGCAGCAATACCAGGCGACGAACGGTCTGTTGGACGTGATGGGCGCCAACTTCGTCTCGGGTGCGGTCCTTCAGGTTGCCGGGACGAACATAACAACGACCTTTGTCTCTGCTACTGAACTTCAGGCTACGGTACCCGTAAGTGCGGGGACCACCACCATTGCAGTCGATGTAGTCAATCCCAATCCAGGCACAGCGACTTCGACCGTAGCCAATGCACAGGTCACGACGTTGAAGGCGTCACTGCCCATGGCAGCGCGGCTGCTGGACCAGGCCACCTTCGGGCCGACGCTGACGGACATCCAGCATGTGGAGACGGTGGGCCTGCCGGCGTATCTGACTGAGCAGTTTGCCACGGCGTCGACACTGGAGCCGGACATCGCCGCGACCCCGCCGACGCTCTGCGCCACTAACACCACTCCGTGCCAGCAGGCGGAGTGGTGGCAGGGCGCGCTGACCGCGCCGGACCAGCTGCGGCAGCGAGTCGCCTTCGCGCTGAGCGAGATGTTTGTCATCTCGACCAACTCTGACAATGCGCGCGCCGTGACGCCGTATCAGAACCTCCTGCTCAGTGACGCGTTCAGCAACTTCTACACCGTGATGAACGACGTGACGCTTTCACCCGGCATGGGCGCATACCTTGACATGCTGAGCAGCGCGAAGGCCCCAACCGGTCAGATTCCGAACGAGAACTATCCGCGCGAACTGATGCAGTTGTTCACCATTGGCCTGTCGGTGCTGAACCAGGACGGCACGCCGCAGTTGGACTCCGGCGGCAATCCGATCCCCACCTACACGGAGGCGCAGGTGCAGGCGTTCGCCAAGGCCTACACCGGATGGACCTATGCAACCTCCACCGGCGGCTCGCCTACGCATTTTCCCAACGGCACCTCCAACTATGACTCGCCCATGGCTCCGGTGGAGACCTCGCATGACATGACCGCGAAGACGCTGCTCAACGGCACCGTCCTGCCTGCGGGACAGTCCGCGGAGATGGACCTCGCCGGAGCGTTGAACAACATCTTCAACCATCCGAACGTTGGGCCGTTTGTCTGCCGCCAGCTGATCCAGCATCTGGTCACCAGCAATCCCAGCCCCGCGTATGTTGCGCGCGTGGCCGCGGTCTTCGCCAACGACGGCACCAGTGCGCACACACGCGGCAACATGCAGGCGGTGATTCAGGCCATCCTGCTGGATGCGGAGGCGCGGGCCGGCGATACCAACACGAGCTTCGATGGCGGGCATCTGCGCGAGCCGCTGCTTTATATGACCAACGTGATGCGCGGGCTTGGTTTCACGTTCACCGGCGGCGGCACCGGCACCGGCGCGGAGTACTACTCGACGCCCAGCAATTCCACGACGTTGCTGGGCGAGAAGCCGTATGCGTCCGGCTCCGTCTTCAACTTCTTTCCGCCGAACTATGTCATACCGGGCTCGACGACGAATGCGCCTGAGTTCGGCATTGAGAACACTGCGTCCGCGGTGCTGCGACTGACACTGGCCGACAATCTTGTCTACAACAGGATCAACTCCTTCAGTGTCGACCTGAGCGCGACCAGCGCCCTGGGCAAGATGGCGTCGGCTACCGGCAACGCGACCACCGACAGCACCAACCTGGTGAACGCGTTGAACAACATCTTTATGCACGGCCAGATGCCGGCGCAGATGCAGTCCGCCATTGTGACGCACGTGGCGACGCTGACCAATATTCCGCAGCGCGTGCGTGTAGCCACTTATCTTGTCATCACCAGCTCGTTTTACAAGGTTGTGCACTGAGTTTTGAGGGCGCGTCGCTACCGCAGGAACGCGAGCAGTACGGGAGGGACCCAATGGCAGTCAATCGCCGCAGCTTCATTCGTTACGCATCTCTGGCGGCCGCCGGCAATGGTATGGCTCTGCGGCCCTTCGGCGCGCTGAACGCGCTGGCGCAGTCTGCCTCGAATTACAAGGCGCTGGTGTGCGTGTTTCTCTTTGGCGGCAATGACGCCAATAACACCTTCATCCCTTTCGATACTGCGGGGTACAACAACTACTCCACCATTCGCGGACCGCTTGCCATCGCGCAGAGCTCGCTGCTGCCGCTGACGCCGCTGCCCAATTTCGCGCTCAATCCCAACCTGCCGGACATCCAGGCGCTCATCAACAGCGGCAACATCGCCGTGGTGGCCAACGTGGGCACGCTGATGGAGCCGACCACCAAGGCGCAATACCAGGCAGGCACCGATCTGCCCACCAACCTCTTCTCCCACCCTGACCAGCAGCTGGAGTGGCAGAACGCCTCGCAGTCAGGCGCTACGCCAACCGGCTGGGCGGGCCGCATCGCCGATCAATTGAGCGCGGCCTATAACACCAACGCGCAGATACCAATGATCACGTCAGTCAGTGGCGACACGCTCTTCTGCAATGGCACCAGCAGCACGCCGGTGAGCGTGAGCCCGGGGAACCTTGGCGGGGCGCAGTGCTCTGAGGGCACGACCGAATGCGGCGCGCAGCTGCTGACCGCGCAGGCGCTGCTGGGCTTCAACTCCGGACTGACGCTGGTGCAGGCAGACGATACCATCACGTCGAACGCGTATGCCTACGCAAAGACGCTAAGCGCCGCGGTGCAGTCGGTCTCGCCGCTGAAGACTGTATTCCCTCCGGGAAACCCGCTGGCCGCGCAGCTCCAGCAGGTCGCGCAGATCATCCAGGTGCGGGCCGCGCTGGGGGTCTCACGGCAGATCTTCTTCTGCGGCGTCGGCAACTTCGACACGCACTCCGCCCAGCTGACGCTACAGAGCACCCTGCTCGCCGCAATGAGCCCAGCGCTGGCCGCCTTCTACAACGCCACCGTCGAGCTGGGCGTGCAGAACTCGGTTACGTCGTTCACCATGTCGGACTTCAGCCGCACCTTCCAGCCTAATTCCAAGACTGGCTCGGATCATGCGTGGGGCTCGCACCACTTCGTGATGGGCGGCGCAGTGAAGGGCGGGCAGATGTATGGGACCTTCCCCACGCTGGCGCTGGGCGGGCCGGACGACTCGGGTTCCAACGGACGCTGGCTGCCGTCGACCGGCAGCGTGCAGTATGCGGCGACGCTGGCGTCATGGTTCGGCGTTACCGCTGGGCAGATGGCGGCAATCTTCCCGAACATCAGCGCCTTCTCCACGACAAACCTTGGATTTGTGTAAGCGAAGGACGTCTTAAAGTGACAAGCCGGCCGCGCTTGCGACCGGCCTGCTTGTCTTTCCGCATCAATCGGCTATGCAGCGCGCTCTACGCGGTCTGCCTCCGGGTTGATTCTGTCGGAGATCTCCGTGAGAAGACGGTCGGCATGCTTCTCTTCATCCAGCGTCTTCTGTAGCAGCGCGGCGTGCTCGGGTTCGCCGAGGATGCGCGCCCAGTTGCGGGCGGTGCCGTAGACGGCCATCTCGTGATGTTCCACTGCCTGCGCGCTTGCAATCAGGACCACATCGCGCACGACTCCCTCCTGTGCGTCGCCGATGGTGTCCTCTGCTTCAGAGACAAGAGTGGCAAGCACCTTGCACTTCACGGTGTCTGTATCGTCC
>DATCBR010000309.1:0-14694 GCA_036511765.1 Acidobacteriaceae bacterium
TGTTGCTGCATCGCGTCATTCAACGCCGGCGGAGCGTTGGGATCGTCCTTCGCCGTCGGGAACGCCCCAGTGGAGCGGAACTGGGCAAACTGTGAGTCATCCGAGGACCAGTTGAGCGTGAAGTCGTAGCGGTCTTTCAAGCCGGTCTGGTCGACGACCGGGCGATCCATTACGCTCGCCTGCATCCACTTCCCAAAGTCCGTGATCGTCATGTTGCGCACGCTCAGGTTGGCCGGCGAGATGGACCGAAAGCCGAAGCCTATCCCATCGTCAGGCCCTGCCGCCGTGGTCACCTGAATCTTGGGGCCGTTCTTTGCCACATTGATCGCAAAGACCGAAAGTTCGCGCTGCTCATGATGAAACTTCAAACCGAACCGATCTGCCAGAAGCTTCTGTAGCATGATGTCGATCTGCGCCTGGCTCGGAACCCCGGGCACGTCGGGAATTCCATCGATGTCGTACAGTTCTGAGTTGAACCAGTCCGGCGCGCCGATGATCTGTTTCGTGTGCAGGCCATATGCAAGCGCCAGCAGGTCATCCACATTGAAGTTTCTGCCGATAAAATGCCGCCCCTGGAAGCCGATGTTCTTTCCTGGCTTCGCATCAGGCCCACGCGGCTTGATCGTCACCACTTCAAAACCAGGCTTCGCATCCTTGGCCATCGGCTTCGGAGCTTCGGGGATTGCCCATGCATTCTCATCGCTCACACGCGCGAGATCGAGTGGGTGGGTGTCGCCGTGCTGGACGAAGTTGCCCGTCATTGCCTTGTCGTCCGCACTGAGAGTCGCCGTGTACTTCAGCTCCAGTCCGGTAATCCCCAGAGTTACCGTGCTTCCCTGCACGTCGAAGCTATTGGCGCCGATTGCCTGCCCACCCTGGTCGATCGAATACATCACAGCTTTGTACTTGCCGTCCGTGCCCTTCAAAACTTTCACCAGAAGGCGCAGCCCATTGCCAACCGCCAGCGTGCCCTGCCAGTTGCCGGTCAGATCGCCCACCTGCGCGGGTGTTGACGCCGTCGCCGGCGTACCTTGTGCAGTAACTGGCTTATCCTGCGCCTGCACGCTCGCCATGCCGCTCACCGCCGCCGCCATCACCCACACCATCGCTCTCTTCATCGCAAATTCTCCTTGTGCTTCAACTTGCTTCATTGCTTTCCGGAACCCATAACGGCATACGCAAACCAGCATCTTCTGGTTCCTTTTCCGAGGGAAAAACCCGACTGCCGCAGGTCTAGTTCGCTCCCGGCTTCTCTGCGTGGTCGATCACCATCACCGGCACCATCGTCTTCACGCGTTCGATCTTCAGCCCCAGCTGCTGCTCCGCCGCCTCATTCAATGCAGGCTCTGCAGACATGCCGTCGGGTGGTGAGGGCAGTTGCGCTCCATTCTGCCGCAGCCGTGGGTACTGTGACTCATCCGGCGGCCACTTCAACGTAAAGTCATAGAACCCCGTCAGCCCGGTCCGATCAATCACTGGCCTGTCCAGCACGTCCGTCTGAAACCACTTCGCAAAGTTAGCCACTGTCATGTTGTGAATCGTCGCGTTGCCGTAGCCCAGGCCAATCTGTCCGGAATCGGTGGGGCCGGATGCCGTCGGCAGCAGCTTCGGCCCGCCCTTGGCTACCGTAATCACGTACGCCGAAAGCTCCCTCTGCTCTATGTGGAACTTCATCCCGAATCGCGTCGCCAGCAGATCGTGCGACAACTCGTCGAACTGCGGCGGGCTCGGACGTCCCGGCGTGTCCGGTATCCCCACCACGTCCCACCGGTCGGTCTTGAACCAGTCCGGCTCGCCTGCAAGCTGGTTCGCGTGCAGTGCATACCCCAACCCGATGATGGCTTCCACCGTGTAGGCCATCCACATGGTCTCGTGTCCCCTGAAGTTCGGGCCCTGCCTTGGCTCATCCGGCCTGCTCGGCTTCACCGTCAGCACATCGAACTTGGGGTGCGCATCCTTGGCCATTAGCGGCGCAAACTGGGGTATCGGCCACGCGGCGTCCTCCGTCACGTGACTCAGGTCCAACGAAATCGCGGGCCCATTCGGCGCGTTCAGCGCGCCGGTCATCATCTTGCCGTCCGCGGCCAGCGTGCCGGAATACGTCATCCCAGTGCCAAATTGCGGAATTGAAAAGCTCACCTGCGCGCCATGCACCGCAATCGCCGGCGCCGCCATGGCCCGTCCATTGATCCCCAGGTCCACCAGGTACAGCGTCCCTTTGTACGGAGCGCCCTGCGCGCCGTCCTTCGTTACCTTCATCAGGATGCGTGTGCCCTTGGCGTTCGGATTCGGCGGAGTAATCGTCCCTTGCCAGTTGCCCGTCAGGTCATCCTTCGACTGCGCCGGGGTCTCGGTCAGCGGACTTCGCGCCTGCGGCACGGCCTGCCCCTGCGCCTGCATCCACGTTGCGCTACCCAACAATACCGCCGCCATCACCCACGCCATCGCTCTCTTCATCGTGAAGCTCCTTACGTAACACGCAGAATCATCAACTTCGGAGCCTAAACAGCTTACGCGCATCAGGCCTGTCCGGTTCCGCTCTGACGATCCAGTTCCTCAATCTGCCGCTGCAGCTTCCGCGCGCAGCGCGCATTCAGCCTGCCAATGGCCGCAAATGCCACGATGAAAACAAGCAGATCGACAGCAACCAGCACGCCGGGGTGCTTGATGCTGGAACGAGCGGTTGCCGCAAATCGGGCGAAGGCTGCTATCAGCACCAGGAGTCCCGGGACCAGCGGGCCAAGATTCCAATGCCAGATGCCATTCAGCAGGTCGCGCTGCCGAATCAATTCCCGTCGCCGGAATTCTATCCAGCTCGCAAATCCCGCGTTCTCGCTCACCACGCCCAGCGAGCCTTTGGACAGCAAATGCCACACCATATATGCATTACCCCCAATAACGAGGCCACATCCCACGCGCACAAGCACGTCATGGCCCAGCAGGAAAAGCCACCAGAAAAACAGGGTCATGGCGATTGAGATAACGTATTCCCTCCGATTCCGCCATTGAATCCTGCGCTGAAATCGTCCTGCCTCTTTTTGAATCTGCTCCATCGACATCTGCACGCCCTCCGTCTTCTGACCCTGCCAAAGCTCTCTCACGCCCTCGTTCCCAATCTGCTCAGGCTCCATCGCTGCCTCCTTCCCGGAACCGGCGGCTGAGAGCGAGCTTGATCCGGTGGATCTTTGTCGCCACATGGCTCGCGGAGAGCCCTGTAATCTCGGCCGTCGACACCGCATCTATCCCTTCGAGATACGCCAGCATCACCTGTCTATCCAGCGGCGCCAGATCGCGGATCATCCCGTACAGTTCGCTCAGGACCTGCTGCCGCGCTAAATTCCTTGACGCCGCCTCGTCCGCTCGGTTCTCAATCTCCTCCAGCGATATAAACTCCTGTCTTCTCCTCCGTGCCTGCCGGTCTACGTGCGAAGCCGCAACATTGTGGGCCACGCGATAAACCCATGTGCGCACGGAACATCGCTCATCAAACCCAGTAAAACTCCTCCACAACGCAACGTAAATCTCCTGCAACAAATCCTGCCTGTCAGCGTCATTCGCCTCGTACGCTCGCGCCAGACGCTCCAGCGCCGCGCCGTAGTCGCTCGTCGCTCGGGTGAAGAGCCTGTCCTGATCGTTTGTCGGTCTGGGCATCGGTTCCTAACGGTGTCGCACTAAGGTAGTCAAGCACAACGCTGTTTTCTTACACATGCGCAGAAACTCCTCGCTCCCCGCCGACTCCTCTACAATCTCCCCATGAAGCTCGCCGACCTCGCCGCGCATCTGGGCGCAACTCTTGTGGGTGACCCCGACGCCGAGGTCAGCTCCGCCGCCGGCCTGGAAGACGCCCAGCCCGGCCAGCTCGCATTCGTCGCCAACCCCAAATACACGGCGCTTGCCCGCACCACACGTGCCACGGCGGTCGTTGTCGAGCCGGGTTTCGAACAGATCGCCGCCGCGACCCTCCGCATCGACAACCCTTACCTCGCCTTCGCCCGCGCGCTGGAGCTCTTCTACCAGCCGCCCGCCTACCTGCCCGGCATCCATCCCACCGCCGTCATCGCGCCCACCGCGCATATCGGCTCCGGGGCGCACATCGGGGCCTACGCTGTCGTCGGCGACCACGTCGTCCTCGGCCCCAACGCTACCCTGCTGCCGCACGTTGTCCTCTACCCGCACGCGAAGATCGGCAGCCATTTCTTCGCCCATGCTCATGCCGTCGTCCGCGAACACTGCCGGCTCGGCGACCATGTGACTCTGCAAAATGGCGCAGTCATCGGCGGAGACGGCTTCGGGTTTGCGCGCCAGACCACACCAGAGCCAGGTACCTCGGCCTGGTACAAGATCCTCCAGACCGGGCCGGCGGTCCTTGAGGATCACGTCGAAGTCCAGGCCAACGCGACCGTCGACCGCGCCTCCGTGGGCGAAACGCGCATCCGCAGCGGGGTGAAGATCGACAACCTTGTCCAGGTGGGCCACGGCTGCACCGTCGGAGAGGACTCCCTCCTCTGCGCGCAGGTTGGCCTCGCCGGATCGACACACGTGGGCAGAAATGTAATTTTCGCCGGGCAGGCCGCCTCGGCCGGCCACAACAACATCGGCGACGGCGTCGTCGTGACGGCGCAGTCGGGTGTGGGCGGAGACGTGGCTCCCGGCCTCACCGTCAGTGGAAGTCCAGCCTTCGACAATGTGAAGTGGCTGCGCGCCAGCGCCATGTTTCAGCGGCTTCCTGAACTGATGCGCGAACTGAAAAAGAACAATAATTCAACGACAATACCCAAGGAGTAGGATTGCCCGGAGCGCATCCCGCGCATCTAAACTCCAGTGTCCACTGAGCCACCCATCTCTGCCGGCCTCGAACTTGTCCGCACCCCGAACGTGAACGTCCTTCTGCTCGATGACGATCCCGTGAATTTGCATCTGCGTGGCGCCATCCTGCGCCAGCATGGCTATGCCTCCGTCTCCGCGATGACCGTGGAGGAGGCAAACGAACTGCTCGACCAGATCGATATCGCCGTGCTGGACTACCATCTTGGGTACGGCAAGTTCGGCACCGAGGTCGCCTTGAAGCTGCGCAAGCGCCGCCCAGAGGTACCAATCATCATCATGTCCGCCACACTGGAGCGCCACTTTGGCGGTGTAGAGGATATGCATCTTCTGAAGGGTCAGAGTTCTGTGGAAGACCTGCTGGCTGCGTTGCGTTCGTTCGAGGCGCGCCGCCGGGGAGTTCCGGTCGTCGTAGACGCGCGCGATTTCTTCTACTCGCGCATCTCCCGCGCTATCGGGACTGACGTGCTGGTGCAAATCCTGGACGAAGACGGCAACTGGCTCTACTGCAACGATACTGCCGCCGAGTATATCGGCCAGCCCCGTGAGTGGTTTCCCGGGCGCAACCTCTTCACGGAGGTGCCGTCCTCGCCCAGCGACTGGAAGGAGATCCTTCGTTCGGTCGCGCTTACCCGCGAGACTTACATCGATCGCACGCGCCGAGGTCTCTTCTTCGCGGCAAACGCGAGCCCCAGCCCCAGTTGGAGCGTACTGGCTTTCCCGATCACGCTCCATGACCGGCGGGGCGGAGTAGTCCTCACTGCCCGCATCCTTGAAAAGGCCTCGACGAGCTTCTTCGCATGATCTATTAACGTCACGCGTATGGGTCAAGCCCGACGCTGCTACTCTCGACTTGAGATGCGATTTCCACCTGCCGTCGCCCTGATCGCCGTTTTCGCGCTTGCCGGCTGCCACTCGCGCTATATAACCGCAACGATTATCAACAACACTGCCGGCCCGCTTTCGCCCGTGGAGGTCGACTACCCGTCTGCAAGTTTTGGCAGAGAGTCTCTCGCGCCGGGGGCCACCTACCAATATCGCTTCAAAATCATTGGGAGTGGCGCAACCACAGTGCTCTGGACCGACGCCTCGCACCACGACCACAAGTCCCCAGGCCCGCAGCTCCATGAAGGCGACGAGGGCTCGTTGGCAATCACGATCAAGGACAGTGCCGCGCCGGTGTGGGACCTTCGCCTCGTCCATCGAGGCTCCTAGTCTTCGTCGGAGTTTGCCCGGCCCACGTTGTCTGGGTTGGTCGCTGGTTGGGAAGGCACTGTCTTTGCCCCCGCTTTGCGCCTCTTCGCCGACATCGAGATCGCAATTCCCCCCACAGCAAACAACGCAATGAAAAACAAAAATATAAGCGTCAGCATCGCAGCCTCCCCGCGTAATAACGTGCTTCGCTCCTAAGATGCTTGCCGCATCTTTCGCGGATGCGATGTGCCAGATACGCGTCCATCCGTTGCGCGCTCCTCGCGGTACACTGCCTGTATGCCGCGCGGCTACTTCATCACGTTTGAGGGGCTGGACGGCTCCGGCAAGACCACGCAATTGCGCAAACTGGCGGCGCACCTCACAAACTCCGGGCGCAGCGTCGTCACGCTTCGCCAGCCGGGATCGACTCCCCTGGGCGATCGCTTGCGCACTGTGCTGCTCGACTCGCGTTCAGAGTCCTCGCTTGGCGCCATGGCTCCACTCGCTGAAATGGCGCTGATGTTTGCGGACCGCGCGCAGGCCATCGCACAAATTATTGCTCCCGCGCTGGAATCGAGCGCCATCGTTCTCTGCGACCGCTTCACCGATTCCTCCGAGGCCTACCAGGGCTTTGGACGCGAACTGAGCAGCGAGCGCATCCTTGCCATGCACGCCGCGGTCTGCAACAACCTCCAGCCTGATCTCACCCTGCTCTTGTTGCCTCCGCTCGACGCCTCACTCAAGCGCGCTCGCCGCCGCAACCACAGCACCGCGCAGAGGACCGGCACCGACGAAGGCCGCTTTGAACGCGAGCCGTCCGAGTTTTACTCGCGTGTGCATGCCGGCTATCGCCAGATCGCCACGCGCGAACCCAATCGCGTAATCACCATCGGCGAAGGCTCCATCGAAGAAGTCGCTGCGCGCATCGTCACCACCGTGGATGCCCACCTCGCAGCCGTTCACAGCGGCTGATAATATTTCTCCTTCACATCCGCACAGCCGCGGCAGAGCACTCGCCGCACTCGCTCACCTTCCACCAGCTCCTCGTCCACTATCTCGCGGTCATAGCTGATGCCCTCGCCGCACACCGCACACGCAACCCGCGGCGCTTTATAGCCCGGCAGCTCACGCGGGTGCAGCGGGATCCGCACCCACTCCACCGCGAACAGATCCGCGTCCGGCAGCTCGCGATATGCCGCCATCTGCTGCGCATTCTTCTCGAGGTGCGGAAACATCTCCCGCGCCCGCTCCCGCGAACTCTCCAGCGCCGCAATGCGTACCGCTCGCCCGCCCGCAACCGCAGCAATTCCCCGCTCCGCGTCTGCCACCCGTCCCAGGTCCAAAAAGCTGGCCGCCATCTTGCCCCAGTCGCGGAACTTCAACGCGCGTTTACCCAGTCGGCAGCCAGTCACCACAGCAATGGCATCGGTTGCGCAGCGATCAATCTCTACAAACGTAACCAGCCTCTTGCGGTTGGCGCGCGTCACCCGACCGCGCGGGTCGTCGATGGCCAGTAGGCTGCACCCCAGCATGGCCATACGCACGCCCAGCACCTGCCCAGCGCACAGGTGCCCATGCGCTATCTCTGCTTCTCGAAGCAACTCATCCAGCGTCTCCATCTCCGAAATCATAGTCCCCAACCCCGGGATGGGCTGGTTCGACCCGCCCTGCACCTGTGCAATCCCTTGCGCGCGGCTTTACGTTTCGATTACGCGGGTTCCAGCCGTGGAAATCTCACCAAATAATGTCGCTTCCGTGATTGACTCTCGCAGGTAACGAAGGTAATAATTCGTGCTCCAAGATTGCTGGACGATGCTCGGAGGTGATCCATGAGCGAGATGACTACTACTGTAGGCGCAGTGCTCCGGCAGAAGGCCGACGACATCCTGTGGATCGCGCCCGATGCATCGGTGTATGAGGCCATCGAGATGATGGCCGATAAGAGCGTCGGCGCATTGCTCGTCATGGAACGCGGTGAGCTGCTCGGTATCGTGTCCGAGCGGGACTACGCACGCAAGATCATCCTCCAGGGCCGCCACTCGAAAGAGACCCTCGTCTCCGAGATCATGTCCAGCCCGGTCGTCACTGTCTCGCGCCAGCACACCGTCGGTGAGTGCCTGCGCATCATCACCGACCGCCACTTCCGCCACCTCGTCGTCACTGAGGGTGGGCGAGTTGCGGGTGTGGTCTCCATCGGAGACCTCGTCAACTGCATCATCTCCGAGCAGGAGCAGACCATTCGCCACCTGAACGCCTACATCTCCGGCACCATGCACTGAGGCTACTGATCGTCCGCGGGATCTCCATCCTCCACCAGGGAAGTTCCGCCCACTACATCGAAGGTCATTGGCCTGCCACCTGTGGGCTGGAACGTTACCCGCATCGGCTCGCGTTGCCACACCGCAGCCTTGCACACCGGATTGGCGGCCGACTGCTGCGGCCATTTTTCCAGTGGCTGCTGGACAACAGCCCGACGAGCGCCAAGCTGCGCGACGATCGCGAACAGCCCGCCCTTCGCCGTCGTGCCCACTCCGCAGTACGCTGCATAATCGCGGAACCAGACCACGTCCGACACGCCATCGTCAAAGTCCGGCAGATGCAGCGCGGTCACGTGTCCTGTCGTGCGATCCACCAACAGCCACGGCCCCGGCTGCCAGCTCCATTTGGCCGATAAATCGCCAGGTAGAGCATCGTTGACGCGCATCACACGCCGGACGGTAAAGCTGCGGTCCGTCACATCATGCGCATCGCCCGTTACCCACTCTTTCTGCCGGCCATCGACGATCAGCGCCCGGACCTTCAGCGCCGGCGCATCGTTTCCGACAACAGAGGAAGTCGCCGCGCCCGGCGGCGAATACGGCACCTTCTTCACTGTTCCAAGCACGACGACATGCACCTTGGGCGGCGCTGAAAAGGCAACTTGAGTTGTCAGGAAGAGAAGACTGGCGACCGCAATCATCGACAGTCGCACGGAATCGGCCAGCAGCCGCACAGCAGCGGAAGAGAAGTTCTGCATGGCTGGCAGCCTAGCGCGCCGCTCCCGCGAAGGCAAGACTTTTTGCGGTGTCGAGTTCCCTGCACCAATGCTTGTGCAAATTGCCGTAAACATCACCAGCCATTGCCACAACTCCGATAACCCTCTCGATTCCCCGCTCGTTTTTGAGAGGGCGTCGTTTTCCCATCCCAAGCCGCAGTAGTATTGTGACTGAGAAGGGCGCGCCAGATTGCCCGCAGTTTCCTTGGTTATTGCTCCCGACATAGCGGTCAGCGCGGAAATGCGACGTCACCGCTGGGCCGGCCATCACGAACCGCAAGCAAATCTCCCAGGCACCTCCCCGAAAGGAACAGAACCGACCCATGTGGAAACCGAACCAGACTGGTCCCTCCTCCCCCGCAACTCCTGAGCCCGCACGCCCTACACCCCCGGTCTCAACGCCCGGCTCGTTCGAGGCCTCGCGTCCGGCAGCACCCGCTGCAGCCGCCGCCAGCGGCGAACAGGCCACCATCGGCAAATCGCTCGTCATCAAGGGCGAAGTCACCGGCTCCGAATCTCTCTTCGTCGACGGCAAGATCGAGGGCGCCATCAACCTGCCGGGCAACCGCGTCACCGTCGGTCGCAACGGCCAGGTCGCGGCGAACATTACTGCGCGGGAGGTGGTCGTGCTGGGCAAGGTGCGCGGCAACATCTCCGCCAGCGACCGCGTGGACATCCGCAGCGAAGGCTCGCTGACCGGGGATGTCGCCGCCGCGCGCATTGCCATCGAAGATGGCGCTTACTTCAAGGGCGGCATCGATATCAAGAAGCCGGGCGACGCACCGAAGAGCAGCTCGTCCTCTACCCCGACCAGCTCCTCCACTCCCGAGCCTGTCGCCGTCGAAGCCAAGGTCTAGTCGCGGATCGTTCAGTATGAATCGGGTGGCCCATCCTTCGCTTGAGCGAAGGGTGGGTTGCCTTTTTGCGCCTGCGCGCCGCGGGATTTGCACTGCACCTCATTTGTCCGCACTGCCGCCTCTTCACTACACTCATTCCGTCACCCAGAGATAAGCGAACAAGCGCCATTGCACCCAGCGCCCAAGGAGTCCTCTATGCCCGACCAGCCCGCAACGCCGCAGCAACTCGCTACGCTCGCCATCCACGCCGGACAGGTGCTTGACCCGACCACCAACTCGCGCGCCGTGCCCATCTATCAGACCACCTCCTACGTCTTCAATGACTCCGACCACGCCGCACGCCTCTTCGGCCTGCAGGAGTTCGGCAACATCTACACCCGCATCATGAACCCCACGCAGGACGTCCTCGAGAAACGCATCGCCGCGCTCGAGGGCGGCATGGCAGCGCTGGCCACCGCCTCCGGCCAGGCCGCCGAGACCCTCGCCATCCTCACCCTCGCCCAGGCCGGCGACGAGATCGTCTCCACCACCTCACTCTACGGCGGCACCTACAACCTCTTCCACTACACCCTGCCCAAGCTCGGCATCACCGTCCGCTTCGTCGACGCCGACGACTTCGCCGGCCTGCGCGCGGCTATCTCCCCAAAGACGCGGGCGGTATATACAGAAACCCTCGGCAACCCCAAGCTCGACATCGCCGACATCGCCCAGCTCGCCGCCATCGCGCATGAGAACGGCCTGCCCCTCATCATCGACAACACCTGCGCCTCGCCTATGCTCACCCGGCCTATCGAGCACGGGGCTGATATTGTGATCCACTCCACCACCAAGTTCATCGGCGGCCACGGGACTGCCATCGGCGGCATCATCGTGGACGCAGGCAAGTTCGACTGGAAGGCCTCCGGCCGCTTCGCCGACTTCACCTCGCCCGACCCCTCCTACCACGGCCTCGTCTTCGCCGAAGCCTTCGGCCCGCTCGCCTTCATCCTCAAGGCCCGCGTGCAGGGCCTGCGCGATATGGGCGCCGCCATGGCACCGCAGAACGCCTTCCTCTTCCTCCAGGGCTGCGAGACCCTGCACCTGCGCATGGAGCGCCACTCCCAGAACGCGCTCGCCGTCGCGAAGCACCTTGAGTCCCACCCCGGCATCGAGTGGGTCAACTACCCCGGCCTCACATCCAGCAAATACTTCGCCCGCGCACAGAAGTACATGCCCACCGGCCAGAGCGCACTGCTCACCTTTGGCATCAAGGGCGGCTCAGCCGGCTCAGCCTTCGACGCCGGCAAGAAGTTCATCAACTCGCTGCAACTCTTCTCCCACGTCGCCAACATCGGCGACTCGAAATCGCTCGTCATCCATCCCGCCTCCACCACCCACTCGCAGCTCACCGTCGCCGAGCAGGCCTCAACCGGCGTCACGCCGGAGATGGTCCGCCTCTCCGTCGGCACCGAAGACATCCGCGACATCCTCAGCGACCTCAACCAGGCCCTCCTCGCCGCCAATGGAATCCCGAAATAGAAGAACCTATCGAGATGGCACGAAGGTGAACCCGTTGTCGAGGATCAGGGAGCCGCCCTTGATGCTCAAATCGCCGACAATGCGGCCTGCGGAAGGGCAGCAATTGGCGTCTCCCGGGGCATAGACGGCCGAGCTATAGCCCAGTTGCCTCCCTAAGTTTTCCCATGTCAGAGAAGCTGGGCTATCTGGATAATCCTCCGTCGGCAATTTGCCCCTCACCATCGACGAAAAAGAATCAAACCAGTTCTCGTTCCAGTCGTAGGACGCGCTCCGTGGCGACCAGACCAGAACCCCATTGGGGCCTCCGTGGCAGCTCCCGCATTTGATGGAATAGGACCATATGACGGCATCGGAACCGCCCGCAGTCTTTCCCACTTCGACCATAGTGAAATCTAAGTCCGAGAAGCGCGCGGACACAATCTTTGTGTGCCACCAATTCCGTGACTCAAGCAGAAGCACCTCGTGTTGCACCCCTCCCGGCCAGCCTTCGTCGTCTTCGTCCTGGCGAAAGCGACCAGGGCAGATCCTACGTTCCAGGGTCAGTTGCTCGCCCGGCTTCAATTCGACGGGCCAAGAGGAGTACAGTCGGCACGCACGTAAGGAGGCCTTAGCATCCACTGTGTCTTTGCCCAACTCTGCGGCGGTCACATACGGGTGATGCGCAACAAACGCGGCTGTGAACCCGCCGAAGAGAGCTGCGCCAATAATCAGAGCGGTAGCGAGAGCAGTGCGCCACATTTGGATAAATGTATAGCACGCATGAATCGAGACGACGCTAACAAATACTGCCAACCGCAAAATGAACCTGTTGCCCGCTTCAGAGGACCGCACGGCATCCACCAAATCGCGCTAATCTGATCACACCATCCGATGACCGAAGAAGATCCGATACCCATCCCCGCGCCCAGCTTTGAGGGCGACTTCCAGCTCAACGAGACCCTCCAGCTCGAATCGGGCGAGGTCCTCGTCAACCCCATCCTCCACTACGCCATCTACGGCGAGCTGAACGCTGCGCGCGACAATGCCGTGCTCGTCGCCCACGCGCTCTCCGGCTCCGCGTCCGTCGGCACCTGGTGGCCGCAGCTCTTCCTGCCCGGCGACCTCGGCCTGCTCGATCTCTCGCGCGACTGCGTCATCGGCATCAACATCTTCGGCTCCTGCTACGGCTCTACAGGTCCAAGTTCGATAGACCCGGCAACGGGAAAGCCCTACGGCCCCACCTTCCCGCTCATCGGCATCCGCGACATCGTCCACGCCCAGGTCCGCCTCATGGACTCGCTCGGCATCGACCGCCTCAAGCTCGCCATCGGCGCCTCCATCGGCGGCATGCAGGTGCTGGAGTGGGCCATCCTCTATCCCGCCCGCGTCGCCCGCGCCGTCGCCATCGGCTGCGCGCCGATCGGAGCCATGGGCCTCGGCCTCAACCACCTGCAGCGCAAGGCCATCATGATGGACCCCGCATGGCAGGGCGGCCGCTACCAGCACGGCCACGGCCCCACCAGCGGCGTCGCGCTCGCCCGCGGCATGGGCATGATCAGCTACAAGTCCGTCCCGCTGCTGGAGGAGCGCTTCGCCCGCAAGCCCAACCGCTACGGCAGCGAGAACCCATACCTCTCCACCGCCGCCGGCCAGAACGGCCGCTTCGACGTCGCCGGCTACCTGGACTACCAGGGCCGCATCTTCATCCCGCGCTTCGACGCCAACTCCTACATCTCCATCACCCGCACCATGGACATCTTCGATCCCGTCCGCGCGCATGAGACCCCCTACGTCGCCTACTCGCGCATCACCGCGCACCTCACCCTGGTCGGCATCTCTACGGACTGGCTCTTCCCGCCCGAAGACGTGCGCTCGCTCGCCGCCATCATCCGCGCGGCAGGTGCAAGGTGTGACTACCGCGAGATGGCCTCCAACCACGGCCACGACGCCTTCCTCGCCGAACCCGACCAGCTCGTCCGCCTCCTCACCCCCGTGTTTGAATAGAAACTATCGATAGGCCCAGCCATGACGATCCAATATGCTCTGACTCGCCGAGAAATTGTCAGTTCATTTTTTAAGAGTGTCTTCTCTTCCGGAAAGTACCGAACGACGATTCTGATGTATTGCTTAGTTATCGGGGGATTGGGTGCGCTCCGCGCTATCGAGAGCCATGCGGGGACGAAGTCCATCCTCGCCCATTTCGCCTCCGGGGTCGTGGCATTCGCGATTTTTGCGCCCGCGTTCCTGTTCATTCGTGCCAAAACAGCTATGCGTTCACTCACCATCTCTAGCGATGGCATCTCGACACAAATCGGTCAGATCTCGGGTGCCCTTCTGTGGAATCAGGTTCGAGTGATTCACGAGAGTCCATCGTCCATCTTGATTGGAAGGACGAACGGCAACGCATTTTACATTCCGGATCGTGCCTTTGCAAACCCCGAGCAAAAAGCGGAATTCGCACGACTGGCGAAACAGTGGGCACTGAATCTCCCATAAATTTCGCCGGGCGGGCGGGTGCCCCGTCTCGTAGCGATTTGAGAACTGAGCGCCAACGGCGCGACGGCATCCCAGCGTAGGCCGATCCCGCGAAGCGGGTAGGCCTAGGTATGCGGATCAAGTTAAATTCCGGAGGGCTGTAAGCCCGACCTATCGCTTGTCATTCTGAGCCGTAGGCGAAGCCCCCGCATTACGCGATTGGGCCTTTACGCGAAGCGTCGAGAGCCGCACGAAGTGCTACTTCCCCGCGCCCTTCGCAATCAGCCCTGTCGTCGAGAAGCGCGCCACCGTCGGCACGATCTTCACCTGTCCGCCCCACGCCATCACTTGCTTCGCGCCCACCACCGTCTCCACGTTGTAGTCGCCGCCCTTTACGATCACGTCCGGCCGCGCCGCCACAATCAGCTCCAGCGGAGTCTCCTCGCCAAACACCACCACCGCATCCACCGCCGCCAGCGACGCCAGCACCCGCGCACGGTCTCCCTCGCCCACCACCGGCCGCGTCGGCCCCTTCAGCACCTGCACCGATGCGTCCGAGTTGATCGCTACAATCAGCCGGTCGCCGAACCGCCGTGCCTGCTCCAGCAGCGTGATGTGCCCCACGTGCAGCAGGTCGAAGCAGCCGTTGGTGAAGACCACGCGCTCGCCGTTCGCCTTCCACAGAGCGGATCTCTGCACCAGTTCGTCGCGCGTGACTACCTTGTCCTCGGCATGCAGCGCGATCTCCGGACTCAGCGCCGCCAGCAGCTCGTGCTTCTCCACCGGCACCGTGCCCACCTTGCCCACTACGAT
>DATCBR010000310.1:0-8316 GCA_036511765.1 Acidobacteriaceae bacterium
AACGGCGGAGCAGGGGTCATCTTCGACCGCACCGTGCTGAACGCGCTGAACTTTGTGCAGGACCAAAGCTCGTATCTGTTCCAGAACACGGTGGACAACACCAACTTTGGCGACCTACAAGGCGATCCGCGCGCAGGGACAAATTTCTCGTTTCCTGGAAACACCGCGCCCACGATCACTCATCCCTATACGCCATTTGTAAGCGGCGGCGCTCCCAATGGGTTGGGCAATCTGGCTTTTAACGCCGTCATCGATCCGCACCTGAAAGATCCGTACTCCATCGTTCTCAATGCGGGAGTGCAGCAGCAACTGCCTGGAGACATGGTGCTGAAGATCAGCTATGTGGGCCGGATGGGGCGGCGCCTGCTGGCGCAGGCGGATGCTTCGCAGCTCATCGATTTTCCGGACACAGGCTCCGGGCAGTTGATGTCGACAGCGTTTGGGAACCTCACCCAGGCATTGCGTGCGGGGCAGGCTAGTGTGGCACCACAGCCCTGGTTTGAAGACCAGGTGGGGCCAGGTTTCACGCAATTCATTTACGCGTATCCGCAGGTGCAAAGCTATATCGCAAACGGAGACTTTGCGGACTTTATCCAGTTCATCTCCAGTGTATTGGACTATAACGTCGGCATGGCGGCACAGTTCTCCGAGAACACTTTCTATACGAACAAAGGATCGTCCAGCTACAACGGTATGCTGGTGACGCTGAACAAGAATCTGAGCCATGGGCTGAGGTTCGACGTGAACTATACGTGGTCACACTCGATCGACAATACCTCTCTGATTGCGAACAAGATCGCGTCGAGCAGCGGGATCGGGTTTATCTGCGACGCTACGCGTCCGCGCGAGTGCCGAGGCAATTCAGACTTCGACCAGACCCATGCGATCAACGGAACGTTTCTCTATGAGTTGCCAGTGGGTCGCGGACGCGCGTTCGGCTCTACTACCCCGCGGTGGCTGGATGAGGCGATCGGCGGATGGGCGATCTCGGGGATTCCGCAGTGGCGCAGCGGCGTGGCGTTCACGGCGTTCTCCAACGCGTTTGTCGCGGGCTTCGCGAACAACGCTCCGGGGATCTTCAACGGCAACCGAGGGGCGGTCGCGCCGCACGTGCATAAACTGCCCGATGGGTCAGTGAATCTGTTTGCCGACTCGACTGCCGCGGACAATGCGTTCAGTGGGCCAGTGGGCTTCAACATCGGCAGCCGCAACAATCTGCGCGGGCCTTCCTCGCTGCTCTTCGATGCCGGGCTGGCGAAGACGTTTCCGATAGTGGAAGAGCGGGTAAACCTGAAGTTCCGGGCGGATGCGTTCAATGTGCTGAACCACCCTGTATTTGTGGCGCCATCCTCGAGCGCGACAGACATCACTGAATCATCGGGCATTGCTTTCGGACAGATAAGCTCACAGGTCAAGGACAATCCGCGGGTACTGCAATTGGCCGTACGCATCGAGTTCTGACGGAACAATGAGTGCAAGTAGGCCCCGGGGCGATGAACCTGTTACGGAACTCGGATCGGGGCTGAGATTTAAACAGGTATGGATAAGAGATGCCCTTGCGAGAGCGAGGGCATCTTCATTGGCATACATACAGGGTGAGGCGCGAGGGCAGCAGACGATGTTTCCTGCTGCGCTGAAGGACCCGGTTAGTTCGGAGCATAGTGTGAGTCTGGGAGAGGGCGCTTGCGGTCTTTGAGCTTGATGGCGGGGACGCCGGCGTTGACGGTCCAGGGTTCGAGGTCGCGGGTGGCGACGGAGCCGAGACCGAGGACGGCGCCTTCGCCGAGATTGACGCCGGGAGCGACGGAGGCACGGGCGCAGACCCAGGCGTAGGCGTCGAGGCGCATGGAGTAGGCCAGAAGCGGGAAGGCGGGCGAGTCGTAGTCGTGGGTGGCGCCGCAGAGGTACGCGTCCTGCGAAAGGATGACATGCGAGCCGAGGTGGATGGGCGCGGGGTTGTAGATCTCGGCGTCGTCGCCCACGCAGACGGAATCGGCGCAGACAAGGTTCCAGGGCGCCCAGATGCGGGAGGCTGGATAGAAGTGGCAGTTGGGGCCGAGCTTCGCGCCGAAGCAGCGCAGCAGTAAGGCTCTCCATGCGTGGAACGGGCGCGGCGAGGTGCGGTAGAGCAGCGCGCGGGTGAGGTTCCAGAGGAGGCGGCGGGCGCGGTCCGAGGAAGAGAAGGCAGGGCGGAGATAGGGGTCGGCGGCCGTCTCGGGGGCGATGTGGTGGGCCGCGTTGTAGTCGGGGGTGCGGGGCATGCTTAGCTACAGGTCATCTTGATCGCTAGGCGATCAAGATGACCCTAACAGAATTAAGAACGGAGTTCGACGGCATCCTTCGACTTCGCTCAGGACAGGCTCTGAAGGCGTGCCCTTAAGCAAAACATCTACGGAGATTCTGGAGCTGCGCTCCAGAATGACGAGCGAAGGTATATGCGGGTGCTCGACTGCGATTGGAACAAGTGTGAATCTTCGCTCATGTTGACGGCGAAAGCAGGTCCTTCGACTGCGCAATTCGCTGACGCGAATTGCTCCGCTCAGGGGCGCTCCAGAATGACGAGCGAAACGGATTGCAAAGACAACTGCGGGGATTCTTCGCTTCGCTCAGAATGACAAGTTCGATCGTTATCGTTTATTACCCGCGAGGTGCTCGATGTTCTCGAGGACTTTGACGGAGGTGGTGGAGAGGTCGAACTCCTGGCGGAAGCATTCGAGGGCGCGGGTGCGCATGGTGGCGCGGGCCTCTTCGGTGAGCGCGGTGTAGCAGGTGAGGGAGGCTACGGTCCCGTCGAGAGTGTCCGGTGCAACGAAGCCGGCGGAGTGGCGCAGGACCTCGCGCCAGATGTTGATCTTGTCGGAGAGGACGACGGGAAGGGCGCAGGCGAGGGCCTCGGCGACGACGATGCCGAAGTTCTCCTGATGCGAGGGGAGGACGAAGACCTCTGAGGCGGCGAAGGCGCCCCACTTGAGCGAGCCTTCGAGCTTGCCGGTGAAGGCGGCGCGATCGGCGATGCCCAGCGTTTGCGCGAGGGTTTCGAGATCGCGCTGCCAGCCGACCTGGTCGGGGCCGGCGATGACGAGGCCCCAGTCGGAATTCTTTGCGAGCGTGGCGGCGAAGGCCTGGACGAGGATGTCGGTGCCTTTTTTGGGATGGATGCGGCTGAGACAGATGGCGAGCCGCTTGCCGCGAACGGCGGGGAAGCGCGTGAGGAACTCTTCGCGGGCCGTTGCGAGATCGAGCGTTGGCCCGAAGGTGCCGTAGGGGATGACCATCTCGCGGACGCGGTAGCGCGAGAAGGACTGGCGGGCGAGGAGCTTTTCTTCTTCCGTGGTGAAGAGGATGGCGGTGGCGTCGCGGAAGACGCGGGCAAGGCGCATGTGCCAGTAGAGGGATTTCTTGATGTGCTTCAGCGGGAACTCGCGCTTGAAGTACGGGTCCATCATGCCGTGGGTGAAGATGGCCCAGGGGATGCCGCTGCCGGCGAGCGCCTGATGTGCGGCGAGTGTGTTGTAGTTCCAGACGCCGTTGACGAGGACGAGGTCGAAGCGCGCGACGTTGGCGCGGAGCCACGGAACGGCGCGCGGGGAATAGGCAAAGGTGCCGCGGCCGGGACCGAGTGCGATGAGGGGTGCAGGGAAATTGAGAGAGGCAACGAAGGCGGGATCGTCCAGAGAGGCGACTTCGACGTGGTGGCCGGCGGAGTGATAGATGGCGATGCGCTGTTTGAGTCCTTCGACGGGGCCGCCGGTGGCAGGATCGACGGACGAGATGAAGTGGAGGATGTTCATCGGGGCGCGAGCTGGAAGCCTTGTTCGAGGACGACCTTGGCCCAGCGGCGGGTCCAGGGGGTCCCGGTGGCGGCGAGCAGAGGGATATTGCGCCAGTGCTGTTCGCCGGTGGCGGCGGCGAGCCACTCAGTCATGGGGACGGCGAAGCCGGACTTGGGGCGGTTGATGATGGACTCAGGCAGCGGGCGCGTGGGTGATTGTGCGAGCATGCGCTTGCCAGCGCCATTGGTGAAGCCGGAGTGGACGGTGGAGAGCGAATGCAGCAGCGCGGCATCGACGAGCGGGGTGCGGAGTTCGAGAGAGTGGGCCATGGACGCCCAGTCGCTGTCGCGGAGGAGCTGGTTGCGAAGATAGTGTGTGGAGTCGAGTAGGCAGACGCCGGCGGCGCGAGTGATGGCGTTGGCTGGGGACATGCCTGGCGGGCATTGTTCTTCCCCACCCGTCCGCGCCCTGCCGGTCGCGTACGAATGGGGCACCCCGGCTGTTACGGTGAGGCGGGCGAGGCCTTCGCGTGCGAGTTCGGGGCCGAGGAGCGCGGGGAGTTCCGACGGCAGGAAGAGGCAGCGCTTGAGGAAGTAGACGCCTTCGAACGATCCCATGAAGTCGGCGATGCCGCGGAGTTTGGGGTGGCGGCCCTTGGCGATGGCGGATGCAGCTGCGCGGACGAGCGGGCGAACTCCAGGGATGGATGCGGCGATGCGGCCACTGCGCGCGCTGATGGGGAGGTCCCGCATGTGGGAGTAACCGTAGAAGAGTTCGTCGCCGCCGACGCCGGAGAGGACGACCTTGTAGCCACGCTCGGCTGCGGCCTTGGCGGCGAACCAGGTATTGATGCCGTCGATGGAGGGCTGGTCCATGGCGTCGAGGATGAGGGGAACGTCGGCTTCGAATTCGGCGTGGGTGATGCGGCGGACATGGTGCGGCAGGCCGTAGTGCTGCGCGATAGCTGCGGCGATGGGGACCTCATCCTCGTGGCGCGAGGAGAACTCATCAAAGCCGATGGTGATGCCTTCCACGCGGGAGCCGAGCTGGGAGATGAGGCCGGCGATGGCGGAGGAGTCGATGCCGCCGGAGAGGAAGACGCTGACGGGAACGTCGGAGATGAGGTGCGCGCGTGCGGAGTCGAGGACAGCGGCGCGGACCTGTTCCTGGAGGGCGGCGGGTGAGATTTTTTCCTGGGGGCGGCGCCAGTTGTCGCGAATGTCTGACCAGACGGTGGGAGCGGCGACGGGCTTGCCGTTGCGGATCAGCAGCGAGCCGCCGCAGGGCAGCGCGAGGACGCCGCGGTAGAGCGTCCACGGCTCGGGGATGCTGCCCCACAGATAGAAGCCGGCGAGGCCGGCGGGCTCCGGCGCGGGTGAGACGAGGCCCGATGCGAGGATGGCTTTGACCTGCGAGGCGAAGACGACGCCTTGCGGGGTCTCGGTGTAGTAAAGCGGTTTGATGCCGTAGGGGTCGCGGGCGAGGAAGAGCTCGCGAGTGGATTCGTCCCAGATGGCGAAGGCGAACATGCCGCGCAGGAGCGGGAGCATGCGCGCGCCGTCGCGTGCGTAGAGGGCGAGCAGAACTTCGGTGTCGGATGTGGTGCGGAAGGTGACGCCCTGGGATTCGAGCTCGGCGCGGAGTTGGTGGAAGTTGTAGATTTCGCCGTTGAAGACGATGGTGAGGCTGCCGGGGGCGGTTGCAGTTTCAGAACCAGCCCAGTGCATGGGCTGCGTGGAGCGGGCGTCGAGGTCCTGAATGGCGAGGCGACGATGGCCGAGGACGACGGTGGAGCCGTGCCAAAGGCCCTCGGCGTCGGGGCCGCGGAGCTTCATGCGGTCGGTCATGCGGCGCACCGCATCAGCTGCCGCAGGGCTGGCGGCGGGTTCCGTGGAGACGAAGCCGGCTATGCCGCACATGATGGCACCTGATTTTGCGAGGACCGCATTGAGTTCATTTTAGTGGGATGCGAGCTCTAGCGAGCAGTGGAAGAGAACAGAACTATATGCCTCAGGTCAGAAATATAAATGCGGCGGCCCTTCGACTGCGCGCTTCGCTGACGCGAATCGCTCCGCTCAGGATGACGCCGATCAGAGTTGTGCGCGGAAGCCGGGGCAGATGGATGCGAGCGCGGCGCGCAGGCCGCGGATGTCTTCTTCGAAGCCCCAGGACTGGATACGGTCGAAGGCGCGCCGGCCCATGGCTTGCGCGGTTTCGGGTGAGGCGAGCACGCGGCGAAGTGCATGGGTGAGAGCGGCGACGTCGCCGACGGGATAGATGCAGCCGTCCGGGTCGATAAGGGCGTCGGTGATGAGGTCGGGGCCGGAGCCAACGTCGCTGGAGACGACGCAAGGCGTGCCGGCGTTCATGACTTCGTTGACGATGAGGCCCCAGGGCTCATGGCGCGAGGGCAGCACGAAGACGCTGGCGAGATCGAAGAAGGCGGGGAGTTCGGATTGATTGCGGAAGCCGAGGAAGCGGATGGAAGAGAGGCCGGTTGCGGCGGCCTGGGCTTCGAGCGCGGCGCGCTGCTCGCCGTCGCCGATGATGAGGAGATAGGGATCCGGTTCTGCACCGGGCGCGGGGGCGAGGCCGGTGTAGGCGGAGATGAGATGGTCGCAGTGCTTGCGCGGCTGCAGCTTTGAGGCGAAGAGGATGACAGGGCGCGATGGGTCGAGGCCAAGCTCGGCCTGGAGCGCAGCGAGCCGGGGCGCGGCTTCGCGGGCGCGGGAGGCGAAGTATGCGTTATCGACTGCGTAAGGCATGAGGAACTGCGGCGTGCCGGGGAGGTAGTGGCTCCAGTACTCGGAGTTGAGAGAACCGATGGGGAGGACGCCATCGACGAGCGAGCCAAGGGCGGAGAAGAAGAGCGATTTGAGCGCGAGCGTGAGCGGATGGCGAGAGCGATCGCGCAGCCAGGACTCGGCGCGGATGAGGACTGGGATGTCGAGCAGGCGCGCGGCGAGGATGCCGTGGAGCGCGTTTGCGGTGGCGTAGCCGTGGACCCAAAGAGCGTCGAATGCGGGTTGTGAAGCTGAACCGGCGCGGCCGCGCAGGGCGGAGAGGATGCCGCGATTGAGAGGCATGACGAAGCTGACGTCGTTGCCGTCGCGCAGACGCGGCAGGAAGACGTGCTTGTAGCCGTCGAGCAGAGGAATATCCCATTTGACGCCGACGCCGCCGAAGCCGACGTCCTTATAGCCGCGGACGGAGAAGTCGGAGCCGAAGAAGACGGTGAGGTCGATGTCAGGCTCCTGCGCGACGCGCCGGAGCAGCGGGGCCTGGTACTGGATGGGATGGCTGACGAGATAGGCGAGGCGAACGCTGCGAGCAGTCGATGAAGTTGAGGGCATCTGTGTGCGCGAATTCAGCATTCGACGGTGTGGCGCAATCCGGAGGGTGAACTAGAACGGACGGTAAGCGATGAGAATTGATATCAGCGAGAGGATACCGCCCGAACCGATGCTCTTGATGGCAGCCTTCATCTCGCTGGTTGGCAGGAAGATGATGTCATTGGCCTGGAGGATGGGATCGTCGGCCTTGCCGTCGCGGATTTTCTTGATGTCGAGAGCGACGAGCACGCGGTCGGGCTTTCCTTGTTTCGTGACAGTCCGAATCAGGCGCAGGTCGTTGTACTGGCCCTCAAAGTCGATGCCTCCGCTGAGCGCGGCGGCTTGCAGGAGGGTGAGCGGCTGCGCCTGATCGAGTGGGATCTGACCCTGGCGGGCGAACGCGCCAAGCACGTAGACGACACTGGCGCGCGAGATCTGGATGATGTCGTGTGGGCGGATGGGGACATTTGCCGCAGGACTGGAGGCGAGGTCGGTGCCGAGATCGACGACGATGGGGGCATCCAGGCCATGGCGAACGATCTTGATGGTGTGGCTTGCGTTGGCAGGCAGGCCGCCGGCGGTGAGCAGGACATCGCGCAGGCTGCGCTCCGAGGATACGGGGACGACGCTGTGCATCTCGCCGGTGATGATGACGGAGCCGTTGACGGTGTCAAGGACCTGGATGATGACTTCAGGGTCACGGTAAAACTGACCGATGCGCAGACGGTCGGCAATCAGCAGTTGCGCCTCGCGGACGGTGAGGCCTTCCAGAGGAACGCTGCCGATGTAGGGCAGGACCGCAGTGCCTTCGGCGCTGATGCGGCCGGTGCTCTCGTAATCGGGCTGCTGGAAGACCCGCACCGAGATCAGGTCTCCGGCGGAGAGCTTGAAATTCTCACCGGGATAAAGCATGGCAGCATTCGCGCCGGCCGGGGACGGGGCGCTTTGCGACGGGGTGGAGGCGGTTGAACTGGGTGCGCTTCCAATGGATTGCGCGGTCGCAGCTGCGTCTGCCTGAGCGAGCGCTGAGCCCGAGTGAGCGAAGCAAAGCAGCAATGCAAAAATGCAGACAAGCATTACGGGAGAGAGCGAGGTGCGAGCAGCGCGGATAAAGGAATGGTGCGTGCTTCGCGTGGAGCGATTGAGGCTGCGCGAAAAAGCTGTATCGATCATTGGGACCTCCGCGTAGTCTCAGAGGCTTGAGGTTCGGT
>DATCBR010000311.1:0-11005 GCA_036511765.1 Acidobacteriaceae bacterium
CCCCAGCCCGCCGTCCCCGCCAGCCCCGCCATCGACGACATATTGATGATGTGCCCCGCGCGCTGCTTGCGGAACTGCGGCAGAAACGCACGCGTCACCCGCATCAGCCCAAACACGTTCGTCTCGAAGACCGGCAGAAACTCCGCCTCCGTCGCCTCCTCGATCCCGCCTGCAATCCCATAGCCCGCGTTGTTCACCAGCACGTCGATTCGTCCGAAGGCCGCAATCGCATCCTTCGCCACCGCCTCAATCTGCTCCGGCTTCGTGACGTCGAGCTCCAGCGCCCGCGCCGTCTCGGGATACTGCTTCGCCAGGTCCGCAACCTGCTCCGGCCTGCGCGCCGTCGCAATCACTCGCCCGCCCGCCTTCAGTACCTCTTCGGCCAGCAGCCGGCCAAACCCCGTCGACGCTCCCGTAATGAACCACACCTTGCATGCATTCGAAGTTGTCATAGCTATATCTGACGCCTCAGCCCCGCCCCACGATGCATGCACACCAACTAGGCGCACTATCCGATCACGCCATTTCGCCACTTCACCCCTACGCGAGACTCAGCAGTCCGCGCAGCAACTCCGCTGTGCCTACCTCTGCGCGTCCCTCAGTACAGGCAATCGCTGCACCCAACGCCCGTTTGCTTGCGTCGCTCAGAGGCATATCCACCGAAGCCGAGATCTTCGGCCTAGGTATGCCGTTCGGATTTAGTCGCTGCTTGAGGGTTTCCAACTCAGGATTCCCAGCTAGAAATCGCTTGGTTTCCCGCTCCAATCCCGCCAGCAGATGGCATGGCTCAATCAACGAATCTCCTCGCTCACCCGCTTCGTACCGTGCAAAGAAGATCACTCGTCGAGCCCTCTTTGTGTAGCCCTCAAGGCCGCTCACGCCCGATACTCCCTCACCCCATCTTCGCCCGCCACCAGCGCCAGCGTGGCATAGCCCAGGAACAGCCCATGCTCCACCACGCCCACAATGTTCTTCAACTCTGCCGCTGTCTCTTCCGGCTCCTCGATCCGCCCGCACGCGCAGTCGAGAATATAGTTCCCTTCATCGGTTACAAATGGACGCGTCGCGTCATGCTTCTTCATCCTCAGCTTCGGATGCAGCCCCAGCGCCTTCAGCTTCGGCTCCACCAGCGGCAGCGCCATCGGAATGATCTCCACCGGCAGCGGAAATTTGCCCAGCTTCTCCATCAGCTTGGTCGAATCGGCGACAACGATAAACTCCTTCGCCGCGCTGGCCACGATCTTCTCGCGCAGCAGCGCACCCCCGCCGCCTTTAATCAGATCCAGCCCGCACCCCGGCCCGTTGCCGCACCCCGTTCGCACCGCAATCTCATCCGCGCCATCGATGTAGACATCGAGCTCCGGCAGCTCGGCCAGCGTCACCACATCCATCCCCAGCTCGAGAGCGAGATTATGGCTCGCATCGCTCGACGCCACGCAGCGAATTGCAAGTTTTCGTTTTGCCAGCTCGCCGATAAACAGCGTCGCCGTCGTCCCCGTGCCCAGCCCTACGGCCTGTCCATCGCGCACCAGCTCCGCCGCACGCCTGGCCACCAGCAGCTTCGCCTCATCCTGCGTCATGTCCACGGTCCCATCCGAGTCATTGTCGCCGATCAACCAGACCTGCCGTCATCCCGAGCGAGCGGAGCGAGTCGAGGGACCCCCGCATTTGCCTTCCCACTCGCGCTTCTAATCCCGCTCGTCGTACTCCGCATCCAGCTCATGTCCCGCCGTATCCTCATACGTCGCCTGCCGCGAAGACTCGAACGGTCTGCGCTCGCCCAGCCCGCTCTCATCCTTCTCCCGCAACATCTCGCACTCTGTTTCTACCATTGCTCTATCCGCGTTCATCCGCGCAAATCCGCGGTCGCTTTTTGTCTCTTACTTCCCGACCAGCCGCTTCGCATGTGCCACCACATTCGCCACGTTGATGCCCAGCTTGTCCAGCGCAATCGGCCCCGGCGCGGACGCGCCAAAACGGTCGATGCCTACAATTGCGCCGTTGTGCCCGACATACTTCCACCAGCCCATGGTCGCGCCGGCCTCGCACGCCACCTTCGGCGTCGCCTCGGGCAGCAGAGCTGTCTTATAGTCGTCGCTCTGCTCGTCAAAGATTTTGAAGCTCGGCATCGACACCACGCGCGCGTTGATCCCCGCGCCTTTCAGCTCCTCCGCCGCCTGCACGCAGGTGGAGACCTCAGACCCCGTGCCGATCAGCACCACGTCCGGCTTGGCCACATCGTTCAGCGCATACGCGCCCTTCGGCGCGCCCGCCCACGCTGCATCCGCGTCCAGCACTGGCAGGTCCTGCCGGCTCAGCGCCATAAAGCAGGCCGACTTGCGCTCCAGCGCCAGCTTCCAGCACGCCGCCGTCTCATTCGCATCCGCCGGGCGGAAGTCCGTCATCTGCGGGATCGCCCGCAGGCTCATCAACTGTTCGATCGGCTGATGCGTCGGCCCGTCCTCGCCCAGGCCCACCGAATCATGCGTGAACACGTACAGCGAGTGCACGCTCATCAGGCAGCCCATACGCAGCGCCGGTCGACAGTAATCCGAAAACACAAAGAACGTCGAGCCGAACGGAATCAGCCCGCCGTGCGCCGCCATGCCGTTCACCATCGCCATCATCCCGAACTCGCGCACGCCAAAGAACACATTGCGCCCCACCGGGTCCACGTGGAAGCTGGGTGAGTCCTTGAAGATCGTCTTGGTCGAACTGGTCAGGTCCGCCGCGCCGCCAAAAAGCTCCGGCACCACCTTCTCGATCGCGTTCATCACCACCTGCCCCGCGTTGCGCGTGGCGACGGGCTTGTCCGTCGGGAACTTCGGAATCTTCTGTTCCCAGCCCGGCTGCAGCTCGTGTTTCACCACGCGCTCAAACTCCGCCGCCGGCTCCGGATACGCACGCTTGTACTCCTCAAAGTGAGCCTGCCATTCGGCGTGCGCCTTCTTGCCGCGCTCCTTCGCCTTCAGCCAGTTCTTCCCTGCCTCTTCGGGCACATAGAAAAACTTGTCCTCCGGCCAGCCCAGATTTTTCTTGGTCGCCTTCACCGCGTCCGCGCCCAGCGCCTCGCCGTGCACGGCCTTGGTTCCCGCCTTCGGGCTGCCGTAACCAATCACCGTGCGCACGCGGATCAGCGTCGGCTTGGTCGTCTCCGCCCTGCCCGCTTCGATCGCATCTTCAATCGCGCGCAGATCGTTGCCGTCCGCCACGCTCAGCACCTGCCAGTGGTAGGCCTCAAAGCGCTTGGTCACGTCCTCCGTATAGCTCAGGTCGGTCGGGCCATCGAGCGAGATCAGGTTGTCGTCATACAGCACAATCAACTTGCCCAGCCCCAGCGTCCCCGCCAGCGAGGCAGCTTCGTGCGAGATGCCTTCCATCAAATCGCCGTCGCCGCACAGTACATAGGTGTGATGGTCTACCAGCTGGTACATATCGCGGTTGTAGACTGCGGCCAAATGCTTCTCCGCCACCGCGAGGCCCACCGCCATCGCGAATCCCTGGCCTAAAGGCCCGGTGGTAACTTCCACTCCCGGCGTCTCGCCGTACTCCGGATGCCCCGGCGTGTGCGATCCCCACTGCCGGAACTGCTCCAGTTGCGACATCGGCAGGTCATAGCCGGAGAGATGCAGCGACCCATACAGCAGCATCGACGCGTGCCCATTCGACAGCACAAAGCGGTCACGGTCCGTCCATTTGTGGTCCGAGGGATCATGCTTCATCAGCTTCTGGTACAGCAGATACGCAATCGGCGCGCAGCCCAGCGGCGCTCCCGGATGCCCGCTGTTGGCCTTCTGCACGCCATCCACCGCCAGAAACCGCAGCGCGTTGATCGATAGCTGGTCCAGTTCGTTCTGCTTGTCCGTCGCCGTCTCGCTCATCTCGTCTCCAACCTCATCCGCAAATTTCTTTGCCTCAGCCAATTCTTCGCAAAGCGTCTCACACGCCCGCGCACAGATATCCGCGGCGCCGTCTTCAGGCGCGCACACCTTCACCGCAAGGGAACTTCCCGCGCGTTCTTCTTTCCATTCGCGTCCTGCCCGCACGCGTTGGCCCACGCCGCTGCCGGACATCCTGACGCGTCTTTTCAGTGTACTCGCCACACAAGTCGCTCGCTTTAAGCGCCAGTCAAAACGCCATGTGAGATGGCTACTCCTGAAAAAAGATCCGTCATCCCGACTGAAGCGGTGCAGCCGCGGAGTCGAGGGACGCCCCGGCATCTGCTTTTGTCATTCCGCAGCGTTCGTCGCCCGCGACGAATGCGGAGGAATCTGCTTCTCCTCCGGCGAGATGCCCGTTCCCTAATCCCTGTTCCCTGCAACAATGAACGCATGGCCAATCTCACACTCGTCTATGGAATGCGTCTCCTCCCCGCCGATGAGGTCGCCTCGGTGGGCGAAGCGCCCGTCAATCTGAAGAACGGCAATCAGGCCCACGTCACCATGCACGTCCTTGAAGGCAGCCGCGAGCAGATCGAGGCCCAGCTCCGCCACTCCATCGACGCCTTCTTCGACTTCTACCCGGAGATCTGACTCCGCCCCTCATCCTTTCCGCCTCTTCTGACGAAGAACAGAAGGGATGCTCACTCAAAGCCAATCGCACAGGGTGCCCCATTCATGCGCGGGCGTCAGCGCGTGCATGGGTGGGGAGAACACGCGCCGAAGTCGCCGCCGTATCTTGCTGGCGGCACTCGCCGCGTTTGCCCTGCTCGCGACCGCCTCACACGCGCAACTCCCCGCACCGCCCGCTACCACCCCGCCTCTCACCACGGAAGAAGCCCTGCGCCAGATGTTCGACCAGGCCGCCGTCGTCTTCATCGGACAGGTCACAGCGGTCCACCACACCAATTCCTCGAATGGCTCCGCAGGTGTCATCGAAATCGAATTCGCCGTCGACGACGCCATCGCCGGCGTCGCGCCTAACACCACCTACACCCTGCGCGAATGGACCGGCCTAGCGCCCAACGACGATTCCGCGTTCGTTATAGCCCGCCGCTACCTCATGTTCCTCCATGCGCCTGGCCCCGGCGGGCTCAGCTCGCCGGTCGGCGGTCCCGACGGCGCCATCCCCATCCTCCCCGGCAACGAAGCCGCAGCCCCCAACACTCCGGACGCACTCGGCTTCGCCGCACAGGCCGCTCCCGCACTCGCTCCCGCCAATCCGCCCGCATCGTCAAGCCTTGCCTCTTCAACTGCCGACCTTCGCTGGGTCGCAACGCGCGTGCTTGCGCCGCTCGCATACACATCCGCCGATCGAACCCCGGCCGCTGCTCACCCCGTCGTCGCGCAGGCCCACGTTGTAGCGTCTTCGACAACCCTCGCCGAAAGGCCTGCCCTACTCGCCGACTCAACATCTCCCGCCATCTCACACCCCGCCCCAACATCCACCGCTACCTATGCCAGCCTGCTCGCAACGCTCCGCGCGTGGCACGAGAACGCGCAACAGGAAGACCGTGCCGCCCGCTAGCTCTTACGAATCGCGCGCGCGACGCCTGCTGCAATTCCTCGCCGGCGCACTCTTTGTCCTGCTCGCACCCTTTGCCCTCGCCAACGGCCCACGCTGGGTCGCAGGGCCGCCATACTTCACTGCGCCCGCGGGGACTCCCGTCCTGTGGGGCATCGGCAACATCTCGTACTTTACTGATCCCGCCGCCCTCAGCCCAACCGTCAACCACACCGCAGCCGATGCCATCGTCGCGGCCGCCGCCGGCGTCTGGAACATCCCCACCGCCTCCATCACTCTTGCGCAGGGAGGCACACTGGCAGAGCACGTCAGCTCCGCCAACGCCTACATCACCTCCAACGGCCCCGTCTTTCCTGCCGACGTCCAGCCCGCCAACTACGCTGCCGTCCCCATCGCCATCCTCTATGATTCCGACGGCTCCGTCACCGACATGCTGCTCGGCAACGGCGCCTCCGCGCCCACCCAGTGCCGCCAGAACGCCGTCACCGAAGATGTCGACGGCATCACGCCCGGCGCGCAGATCCAGCACGCCATCCTCATCCTCAACGGACGCTGCACCGGCCCCGCCCCGGAGCAGCAGCTTCAGTTGCAGTACCAGTTGGAACGCGCCTTCGGTCGCGTGCTCGGCCTCGCCTGGTCGCAGACCAACGACAACGTCTTCACGCGTTCCCCGCAGCCCACCACCTTTCAGGCGCAGCACTGGCCCATCCTGCACCCCATCGATATTCTCTGCGGCCCCTACAGCTACCAGTGCCTGCCCGCGCCGTTCACCCTCCGCGACGACGACATCGCCGCCATCTCGGGCCTCTATCCTTACTTCGCATGGGCGCCGTTCCCTACACCAACTCCCGCCCCCAACAAGCAGTGGAGCTACATCCAGGCCGGCTTCATCACCGGCCACGTCACCTTCCCCACCGGCCAGGGCATGCAGGGTGTCAACCTTGTGCTGCGCCGCTGGCGCGGAGGCACCGCAGCACCCGAGCCCTACGAGGATGTCTCCACCGTCTCCGGTGATTTCTTCCGCTGGAACAACGGCAATGCAGTCACCGGCTCCTCCTCCTCGCTCGCCGCAAGCATGGGCTCAAGCGACCCAGCGCGCGAAGGCCTCTACCAGATGTCCTGGGTTCCGGATGATGATCCCCTGGGATCCACCAATGGCACGATGCTCGGTGTCCTTACGACTCAGTCCATCAATCCCCTCTATACCGGCGCCTACTCGCTTGGTCCTTATGCCAGCGGCATCGCTGCGCCCTCGGGTCCATCGCAGACAGCAATCTCGCGAGACCCCGTCTGGCCCTTCTTAGACGGTGGCAGCCTGACGTACCTTGATTTCCCTCCCGCCAGCGGCGCGTCTACTTGCAACACCTCCGCAGACGGCACCGAATCCGCGCCGGCAGCAACCGACCCTTCCGGTTGGTGGGCCGGCCTTCTCTGCGCCTATGGCGATACGGAGTGGTCGAGCTTCTCCATGCAGGCGGGGCGCACCGCTACCATTGAGGTCACCGCACTCGACGAGTCCGGCCTCGCCACCACGCAGAAGGCCATGCCGCTGATCGGCGCATGGGCCGCGTCTGATCCCACCGGAACCCTCCCCACCCTCGCCGCTACTCCCTCTGCCTTCAACACCCTCGCCGTCGGAACCACCGCAACAAGAATCGTTACAAATTCTTCCGCGCAGTCCATGCGCTTCGTCATCGCCGACGCTCGTGGCGACGGCCGCCCCGACTTCGCCTACCGCGCCCGCGTCCTCTACGCAGACTCCATCTCGCCTGCAGCCGTCAGCTTCTCCGGCGGCCTCATCGCAGTTGCCGGCTCCGGCTTCCGCCCCGGCAACGCCGTCACCATCAACGGCGTCGCCGCCACCGTCGCCTCCTGGACCGCCACCACCATCACAGCCGTCGCGCCGCCGCTCTCCGCATTTGCGTCCACACCCTCCGCGCCGGTCTCGATCACGATCTCCGACCTCTCCACCGGCGGCAGCACCACCATGTCCGCCGCCCTCACCTACTCCTCATTGCTCGCGCCCGACATCATGACGCTGGTCGCCGCGCCCGCCGGCACTCTCGCCGCCGGCACATCCTCTTCGTTCGCTGTCCGCATCACCCTCCCAGACGGCGTCACCCCCATCATTGGCCTGCCGGTCACCTTTACCTGGTCCGGCCCCGCACAACTCTCCGGCTGCTTCGCCTCACCCTGCACTCTTCTCACGGACTCCACCGGCCTCGCCAACGCCGTCATCACCACCACCACCTTCGGCAGCATCTCGCTTCAAGCCTCTTCGTTGGGCCTCACACAGACAGCTTCATTCATCGCCGTCGCGCGCAGCGTCTCGGCGCTCAAGCCAACCGAATACATCGCCGCCGGCTCGTCCGTTTCGTGGACACCACAACTCGCCGCCATCCAGAACTCCGCCCCCGCCACCAATCTCTCAGTCGATTGGACCGACTCAGCCTCGCTCACCAACTCGCCCGGCTTCTCCATCTCGCCCGCCGCGACCACCACCGACTCCCAGGGCATCGCCACCACCACCGCCGCCCTCGGCCCACTCGCTGCTGGAACTCAATCATCCGCGCAGGCCTGCGCATGGAATGGCATTCCTCCAACCAGCTTCCCCGGCCTCTGCGCTACCTTCACTGCCATCGCCGTCGATCCCGCCGCGCTCCGCATCGTCATCGTCAGCGGCGCGAACCAGACCGTAACCGCACCCGCGGTCTTCACTCCAGTTACCATTCGCATCACGGACACCGCCGGCCATCCCGTCGCCGGCGCCACCGTCAACCTCTACCAGACCATCGACGCACTCGAACAACCCTGCCCTGCACGCGGCCCCTGCCCCATCCCGCCCGTGCTCGCCGCAAACACCAGCGCCGCCATCTCCGACTCGAACGGCCTCGTCACCGTCATCCCCACACAACTCACCGCCACCGGAGAAGTCACCAACCTCGCCGCCGCCGCCGGCACCCAGGGCTTCGCCGCCCTCTCCATCACCCAAGCGCCTTGAACCTTGGCCCTCGCACCTTTGAACCTCGCTTCATATATCCTCGAAGGTGACAGCAAACCCCGTTCCCATCCGTCGAACTGGCACAGCCCTACCCGGGAGAAAAACACTCAGCATGACCATTCACACCACGCAGGGAGCCACAGCCGCGCTCTCCGGCTGCCCGCAACGTTCCTTCCGCTCCCTCATCCTTGGCCTCGCCGCCCTCGCGCTCGTATCGCCCTTCGCGTCCTCGCTCGCATCTGCACAGCGCATCGGCCCGCCCCCGCCCGTCACCTATGACAACAAGTACGAGATCTACGGCGGCCTCAGCTACTTCAACTTCAAGGCCGGCGAGAACCTTACCCATCGCATGAACCTCGGCGGCGCCGAGATCGCCGCCACCTGGTGGCTCAACCAGCGCTGGGGCGCAACCGCCGAGTACCGCGGCGGAGCCGGCACCACCGATATCGATCCCCAGGCCAAAGTCTTTGGCATCCACCGCCCGCTCGTCTTCATGAACGATGCGCTCTTCGGCATGCAGTACCGCTGGCTCAAAGGACAGAACGCCGCTCTCACGCCGCACGCCTACGGCGGCATCGCCATGGGCGTCTTCGATGACGGCACCCAGGGCGCAGGCCCCACCCCCGGCGTCAGCGCCACCTCCAACGCGCAGGTCGCAGGCCTCTACGCCGACCACTCCGCGCCCATCATCGCCGTCGGCGCGGCGCTCGACCTCAACCGCTCCAAAAACTGGGCCCTCCGCCTCTCGCCCGACCTCATCCTCGAACACTTCGGCAACGAGGAGCGCGAGTTCTTCTCCATCTCCGGCGGCATCGTCTACCGCTTCCCCCTCCACCGCGCCAAGAAGTAGCCGGAGTAGCAGCGGGCTTCAGCCCGCGTGAAAGAGCGATAGGATCAATGCGGCTTCAGCCGCGCCGACTATGCCCTACAGATGCCGTCATCCGCTCGCAGAGAGACCCCCGCATTTGTTTTCGATCCGCGTTCGTCTGCGTTAATCCGCGTTCGTTTTTATCTCCTAAAATCGGTGTAAATCGGTGTTAAGCCTTTAGTCCCATGGACGCTCTCCGCGACTACATCCGCACTCACCTCGCCCGCTCGCTCTCGGACCCGGATGCCCGCCTCGCCGCCGCATGGACCGTCGCCTGCGGACGCGCCATGGCCGGCCGCGGCTCGATCGCCGCATATGACTCCGCCACCGCCACCGTCCGCATCCTCGTCGCGGACTCGGTTTGGCTCCAGCAGATGACCAGCCTCCGTTCCACCCTCACCCGCGACCTCGCCCGCATCTCCGGCCTGCCCGTCCGCGACCTCCACTTCGAGCTGGAGAAACCAAAGCAACCACGGATTGCACGGATCAACACGGATTAGAAGGCCGAGCAAGAATCCTGCCGTGCTTGCGATCCGTGCTCATCCGTGTAAATCCGTGGTTGCCTCTATCCTTCAAAATCGGCCCAATCGGTGCTCATCCGTGTTTAAGCCTTTCGTCTTCCTTTAGTCTTTAAGCCATGTCACAAGACGTCACCCACGAAGATGTCCAACGCGTCGCCCAGCTCGCCAACCTCGAGCTCACCGCCGACGAAGTCCCGCGCATGGCCCACGACCTCACCGCCGTACTCGGCCACATCGCGCAGCTCAATCAGTTGGATACCGCCGGCGTCCCCCCCATGGCCCAGGTTGCTGATGTTCTAAATCCCTCGCTCGGCCTCGCCCCCAACTCCGACGGCGCCGCCCTCCGCCCCGACGAAGTCCGGCCTTCGCTCGACCGCAAAGCCGTCATGGCCCAGGCCCCCGACACCGACGGCCGCTTCTTCAAAGTCCCCAAAGTCATCGAACGCTGAGCGCCTCGCCACCGAATCCGGGTGGCCCATCCTTCGCCGTTGTATCGCGAAGGGTGGGTTGCCTTTCTTGCGAGTGTTCCGCACGAAAGCCCACGCGTTCCCACGCGCCGCAATCCCAATCCATCGACACAACGCGAGGAATTTGCCCCTGCCCGCCCTAACGCCCCAATGCCGGCATCCCCGAGCTGGCAAACCTCCGCGCCTCTTCTCCTGCCCGCGCCTTCTTCTTCACCACCCACGTCGTCATGCACCGCTGCCCCTGCACCACGGTCGTCTTCAGCGGGTCCACCAGCTCGCCGTCCAGACCGCGCGTTAGCTCAATCAACATCGCTTCATCCACTAGCAGCCACTCCGCGCCATGCGACATGCGGAACCGCCGCCCGCCCACCGGCTCAAACGCCATCCCCGGCGTCGCCCCAATCGTCGACGCCAGCCGGCAGAACAGCATCCCGCCCGGCCGCAGCACGCGCCACAACCCTCGCACCATCGCCTCAAGCTCCGCCTCATCCTGCGCAAAGTGCAGCACGGAGTGGCATACCACCACGTCCGCAAAATCATCGCTGAAGGGCATCGCCTCCACGCCTGCCATCTGAAAGTTCTCCGCCGGCAGCCCCGGGGCCAGCTCACTGGCCGTCTTGCGCACCGCCGCCACCGCTTCGGCGCTGACATCCACGCCAAAAACCTCATACCCCTCGCGCAGCAG
>DATCBR010000312.1:0-3492 GCA_036511765.1 Acidobacteriaceae bacterium
GGCCGGATATTCGGATACTTCAGCAGCAGCCGCCCGATGCTGGACGCCCGCGCGCTCGACAGCTCCCAGTTCGACGCGAACTGTAGCGTGTGGATGGGCCGGTTGTCCGTATGGCCCTCCACCCGCAGCGGCGACGCCGGCAGCACCGCCGCGATCCTCGCCAGCACCGGCAGCGCCGACGGTCGTATGTCCGCCGCACCCGAATCGAAGAACCCCGCCTCTTCGAGCGATACCACCAGGCCATTTGGCGTCTCGTGGATGCCGATGGTCCCCTTGGCAATCTCCGGCGCAGCAGCCTCGGCAATGCGCTGCTTCACTTCCTTCAGCGGATCGGACTTCTGTTGCTGCTGGACGACCGACTTCAGCGTCGAGTTCAGTTGCGGCGCCTGCCCGTTGCCATCAGCGACCGGCAGCGGCGGCAGCTTTGTGTGCGATTCAAAGAGACCCACCTCCTGAAACGCCGACTGGATCGACGCCTGCAGTTGTACTTTCTTGTTGTGGTCCGACTGGCCGGTGGCGAAGAGCACCACGAAGAACGCGAACAGCAGCGTGATGAAGTCCGCGTAGGAGACCAACCAGCGCTCATGCCCGGCGTTCTTTACATGCCGCTTCCGGCTCATCGCGCGTCCACCGTCTCAACCGCCTTCTTCGCGTCGAAGAGGAAGGTCCGCAGCTTGATCTCGATCGTCCGTGGGTTCATTCCCTCCTGGATCGACGTGACGCCTTCGAGCGTCATCTCGCGCAACGTCTGCTCCTCCTGCTGCCGGATGCGCAGCTTGCCTGCGACAGGCAGGAACACCAGGTTCGCGAGGCCCACGCCGTATATGGTCGCGACAAACGCGACCGCAATGCCGCGGCCGACTTCGTTGATGTCCTCCAGATGCTGCATCACCTGGATCAGTCCAATCACTGCGCCGATGATGCCGATCGTCGGGGAGAAGCCGCCCGCCGACTCGAAGACCTGCGGGATGCGCGCCTCGCCATCGCCGGTGTTGTCCAGCTCCAGTTGCATGATCTGCCGCACCGCAGCCGGTTCCGTTCCGTCAATGGCCAGCATCAGCGCCTGCTTCAGGAACGGATCGTCGATGCTCGCGAGGTCCGCATCCAGCGAGAGGATGCCGCTCCGGCGCGCCTTATTCGCAAAGCTCACCAATTGCGCGACGACCGCTTCGCTCTCGCGCCCGCGCGAACGGAACACAGAGAAAAAGTGCCTTGCCGCCACGCCCAGCACCGTGACCGGATACTCCAGCATCACTGCGCCCAGCGTCCCGCCCAATACGATCATCAACGCGGTCGGCTGCGTCACCTGCCGCAGCGTTCCGCCTTCGAGGAGCAGTCCGCCGAGGATCCCGGCGAGCGCGAGCAGAATGCCTGCAATGCTGGCGATGTCCATATCTTCTCTGCGACCCCTAAACTTCGCTGCCGCTGGGTTGAATGAAAGGCTTGATGTGCGCGAGCAACGTCCCCAGCGCGGCGGCCGTGTCGGGCCATGCCGAGCGCAGCAGTTGCGCCCGCCAGGCCAGCGTCAGCCCGACAATCTCCGCGCAGGACTCGCGCACGACAATCTTTTCGCCGGTCGCCAGCGTCAGCACCGTGTCCGGCGACGTCTCCGCGTACCTCAACAGGTCGCTATTGAGGTAGAGCTTCTGCCCGTTCAGCCGGGTAAGTTCGATCACGATTCCGCTTCGCGCCTCCAACAGAGTTATCGGCGCATATAAGGCAGCAGTTCAAAGGCTGGGCGTGACTAAAGTGTGACGGGAGAAGCTAATGGCGGATGTTGCGGGTATCCACAGGGCCGATGAAGTCTGGGAACGCAACGCCTCCCGCTTGACCGGAACCTCCGGTGCACGGGCGGGCAGCGCGCTTGCAACTCAATTCGTTTTTTACAGGAGCCTTCCCCATGTCCGTAGGCATTTTCAATAACATCGCAGCGCTGTATGCGCAGAACAATCTGAATACGACGCAGACGAACCTGAGGAACACTTTGCAGCAGCTCTCTTCGGGCTCCCGCATCAACTCGGGTGCGGACGATTCGACCGGCCTTGCCGTCGCCAACGGCCTGGGCGCGAACGAGGCCGCGCTGACGCAGTCCGCGAGGAACGCCACCGACGGCATCGGCCTGCTGCAGACCGCCGACGGCGCTCTCTCCCAGGTCACCAACCTGCTGGATCGCGCAGTGACGCTGGCGACCGAGGCGGCCAACGGGACGCTCACCGCCGGCCAGGTCAGCTCCGCCAACCAGGAGTATCAGAACATCCTTGCGCAGTTCAGCAAAATTGGCGCGACCACCAACTTCAACAGCTCGGCGGTCTTCAGCGCAACTGCTACCAACTTCGTCGTGACCGATGGCACAGCCAGCGGCCTGAACACCTACGCCGACACGGTAGGCGCGCTCTCGGCTTCCAGCGTGGGCACTACGGCGCCAGCTGCGGCGGTCACGACTGCCATCACCAATCCGACGCCGACCGCGCCGACCGCGAGCGCCGGCGCAATCGCAACCTTCACCCTGGGCGCCGCAACAGACACCATCGCCGGTACGCTGCAGGTCGCTGTCGCCGGTGGCACCGCTATCACGTCAACGTTGGCCGCCGGGACCTCCATCGGCGCAGCGGTCACCCAGTTGAACGCGCAGAGCACCTTCTCCGGCGCCGGCCTGGTCGCAAGCCAGGGCACCGGCGCGAACGCCAACCAGCTCATCATCACCGGCCCCGTAGCGGCTACAAATACCCTGTCCCTTACCGGCACCTCGCTGAGCCAGACGGTCCCTGCCGGCACCACCCCAGGCGCGGGCGTGGACTTCACACAGAGCACGGTCGCCACGCTGACCGCCGCGAGCGCATCGACAGTGTTGACCGCGGTCAATGCCGCGATCGCCGATGTTGCCTACCAGCGCGGCACCATCGGCGCGGACGTAAACCAGCTGAGCTCGGCCTCGGCCGTGGCCAGCGGGGAAGAGATCAACCTTGCCTCGGCGGAGAACTCCATCATGGCGACTGACTACGGTCAGGCTGCCTCCAACCTGTCCAAGTACGAGATCCTGTCGCAGACCGGTATCAGCGCACTGGCGCAGGCCAACAGCGTACAGCAGGAAGTACTGAAGCTCCTCCAATAATTCGGGCGGAGTAATTGCAAAGGCCGGACGACTCCAAACCAGGTCGTCCGGCCCATTTTTCCTAAAACTTTCTAATCTGACCGCTCTAATTTGCCGCGCCTGAGAGTGGCACGGCAGATGCACTCTCTCGTTCCATCGACACTCGCGAGGTGAACTTCAATGGCGCCAGTAGGCATCAACTTCGGGTCGGCAACCAGCGGCGCCGGGTTCGATGTCTCCACCACCGTCAGTGCAATTGTCGCGAACCTGAAGACCATCGAGACGCCGTGGCAGAACCAGCTCACGTCGCTGAAGGCCGAGGACACGGCATTGACCTCGATCGGCAGCGACCTCAGCGCGCTCTCAACGAGCCTACAGTCGCTCACCGACTTTCAGGGAGT
>DATCBR010000313.1:0-13822 GCA_036511765.1 Acidobacteriaceae bacterium
CGTTGGGGTAGGCGTGGGATTCGGGCGGCGGGGCGGGCTGGTTCAGCGAGGAAGAGTCTGCGGCCAATTCAAGGCCGTCTCCACCCTCGAGGGATGCATGAAAGTTCGTGACACTCTTCGCGGGGTCGACCGGCAAGAGGAACAGCAGGTCGGCCGCGTGGGATTGATCTGCGCTGAAAGCGGTCCGGTCCCAGTTGAGCATGGGGTTGCAGCAGCGGCGTGGAACGCTCCCGTGGGGTGGCACCAGGGCCGCGCTACTGGAAGAATTGCGGGAACCAAGACGCGGCAGAGAGGGAGCGTTATTTGCAGGGGGCGCAGGTTTGTCGTACGTGGTCTCAGCAAATAGCGGCGGAAAGAGAGAGATGACAAGGACGGAGAGAATGATGGCCCACCGCTGCGACCGTGTCGCCTCCCATGTCTCCACGCCCTGAGCTTGAAGAAAAACCCAGGCGGCCAGCAACAGCGACCCGAAGACCAGAACAGCGAGGCTGATCCAGGTCATCCGGGTATGCGTAGGGATGACTCTTCCGCCAAGCGCGAAGCCCAGCGCATTCTTCAGCAGCACGGCGGGGCTGGCCAGCGTGATGTGTCCCGTGCGCGTTGCACCGCTGCCCTGCAAGGCCAGCACCTCCTGCATCGGGATGAAGACGACATAGGCAAGCAGAACACCCATCGCGGCCCCAATGGGCGCCACCACGCTGCGGCCGATGAAGAGTACGCCAATCAGCGAGCCAATGGCGATTGATGCGAGCAGTATTCCGGGCGCCCACAGCAGGTATTTGTGCAGCAGCAAGGGAACGCCGACGTGCATGGCGTAGACCAGCATCGCTGGAAACAGCGCAATGTAGTACGCTGCGGCGAGCGAGAGGAGAACGAGGAACTTCGCCGCAAGCCAGTCGCGGCGATGGACGGGAGCGGTGAAGACGCACTCCACGAATCGATTGGTGCGCGGTGAGGCAATCGTCCCCGCTGCGATCGGAACAAAGGCAAGCGGCACGAGGCCGTAAGCGATAATGCCGTAAGCCTGCAGCCAGCCGCCCTGTGTGCTGAGCGTGGCGATACCACCGACGGCCAGCAGCACAACGGACGCTCCAAGCCACGCGAACCGTCCGCGAACGGCTGCCTTCATTTCCTCTATGTAGAGCGTGGCGATCAGGAGGGACATGATTGTTGGGCCGGAGCCGGCGATCCAGTCTACTTTCTCTATTTTTCAGCAGGCTCTTATGAATACGGGAGCGCGACGTAAAAAGTTCCGCTAAATCGAATTGCGGACGATGGACGCCGCGATCGATTCAGACTGCGGGGCCTTCCGCTGGGGGGCGTCGCGGGCAGGATCGTAATACAGCATCCGGCCACAGCTCTCGCAGGTGGGGATGACAGTCGACATCGGCGAATCCGGCGAGTTGTCGCGAAGTTCGTTCCAGCGCTGCGGGCGCACCATCATCCGGCACGCGGAGCACTGCTGATTCACCGCCTGGGCAACCGCGGTGCCTTTGGCGCGCGCGATGCGGTCATAGCTGGCAAGCGAGTTCTCACCCGTCTGCGACTGCACAACGGCCGCGCGGAGCTGCGCGCGTTCCGACTCAATTCGCGCGAGCATAGCTTGGTCCGCAGCGGTCAGCTCAGCCACGCGGGCGCGTTCGCGGTCCAGAGCAGCAGTGGCGTCCGCAAGCTCTGCCTCGGCGACAGTGCGGTCGCGCTCCAGGGTCTCGCTCCGCTCCATGGACTCCAACTCCGCGTCCTCAATGCGAGAGATTTCGCTGCGCGCGAAGGCGGCCTCGTGCTCCAGAGCAGTCAGCTGCACGGTAGTCGTCGTCATATCGAGCTTCTTCTGGGTGCGCACAAGCTTCTCGCGCAGGTCGGCAATCTCAGATTCTTCGCGGCGGCGCAGGGCCTCCTCTTTCGCAATCGCATCCAGGACCTCCGCCCTTCGTATGGCGGCGTCTTTACCCTTGGCCTCAGCGCGGGCCAGGTCTTTCCCCAGCGCGGCGATCTGGTCGCGCAGACCGCGCATCTGGTCGTCGTGGGCCTGCAGGTCGATGAGTTGGACGAGGTCTGGATGCATGAAAACTCCTGAGTAACTGAGGAATTGAGGATAGCACCGTGCATGGGGTTACGAGAGATTGCCCCATCGATGACGAATTGTGGATCGGCAGCAGTGCGGTGTGGGATAGTCTGCAAGAGAAGTAGATTCTGTTTCATTGGCTCGTTTCTCCCTCCCGTCCCCGCGCGCAGCATCGGGACAACGGCCGTTCCAGGATGAGAAGTTCGCACGCGGAAGATGCCGCGGCGTTTCCACCCATGGCGTCGGCTGGTCTGTGTGCAACTGCACAAGGGGTCCTAAACCTTGGCACCCGTACGTCTGCTGCTGGTCGATGACGATGAACCGGTACTGTCCGCGCTGGGGTCGATCCTGGAGGCGCACGGCTTCGCGGTCGCGACGGCGAACAACGTCATCGACGCGCTCAAGCTGATCACCACGCAAACCTTCGATGTGCTGCTCAGCGACCTGCACATGCCGGGCGCTGGCGACGGCCTCGTGGTCATAGGCGCCATGCGGCATGCGAATCCCCGCGCTGTGACGATGCTGCTGAGCGCGAATCCCGACATGAGCAAGGCGTCGGCAGCCATGCTGGCCCAGGCCGACGAGGTGCTGATGAAGCCGGTGCGCCCTGTCGCGCTGGTCGAACTCATCCGCAAGCGGCTGGAGGGCGAACAGACCGTCCGCACGCAGACCGTCGAGCCCATTGCGACCGTGCTCGACCGCGAGCGCACTACAATTGCAGCCGAGTGGGTAAAGAAGATGGCCGAGGCGGGCGCCTTTGCCGGATCGGGCCTGACGACGGCCGAGCAAACCGCGCACTTGCCGGAGATGTTGGGCGAGATCTTCTATCGCCTGCGCTACCCGCAGCCGTTGGGACGCATGACGCTGTTCTCCATCGCCAGCCTGCAGCATGGCGCGCAACGCCGCCGGCAGGGCATGGGATCGCCAGTGCTGGTTGCGGAGGCGCGGGCATTGCAGGTGGCTCTCTTTGAAGCTATCGAACGCAACGTTGAACGGATCGATCTCGGCCAGCTTCCAGGGACGCTGGAGGCAATCGCCGACGAGGTGAACGCACAGTTGCTGCAGTCGCTGGCTGGATACGAGAACGAGAAGCCCGCCCCGTTCACTGAAGGCTAGGCCCGCATCGTTCCACGGAAACACGTCCGTCAGTTGACGAACCTGCCCATGCGGATGTTCATCACAATTCCCAGCGCGAGGAACGTAAAAAGCACGGACGACCCGCCGTAGCTCATCAGCGGCAGCGGAATGCCCGTAACGGGCAGCAGCCCGACGACCATGCCGATGTTCACCACAATCTGGAACAACAGCACCCCCACGATTCCCATGATGATGTAGGCGGCGGGAGCATCCAATGCCTGCTGCGCATTCTGGATCAGCCGCGTGAGGATCAGGAAGTAGAGCAGCAGCACGCCCACCCCTCCAATGAATCCATGCTCCTCGCAGAACGCCGCGAAGATGAAGTCCGTGTAAGGAATGGGAAGAAAATCGCCCTGCGTCTGCGTGCCCTTGTTGGTGCCCTTACCCCACAGGCCTCCGGAGCCGACGGCGATCTTCGATTGCAAAATCTGGTAGCCGGCGCCCCGCGGGTCGGACCCCGGATCGAGAAAGCTGTTGATGCGCGCCTGCTGGTAGGGCTTCAGGTGTTTGCCGCGCAGCAGGGCGATGCCGATGACGGCAGCAAATGCGAGGAGGATAATTCCCGCCTGGCGCGCGCGGATGCCGCCGAGGAAGAGGCCCGCGATCAGCACGGGAAGATAAGTCAGCGCGGTCCCAAGGTCGGGCTGCTTGAGGACAAGGCCCATGGGAACAACCACCAGCGCGAAGGCCTTGCCAATGTCCACCCAGGTAAGCTCGCGCCCCGCCAGGTTCCAGAAAAATCGGGCGATCGCCAGGATGAGGATCAGCTTGACCCACTCCGATGGTTGAAAGTGGACACCACCACCGAGGTTGATCCAGCGCTTGCCGCCATTGACCTTGCTTCCTACGGCCAGCACTGCGACCAGCGCGGCCAGGCTGATGCCATAGGCCCATGGAGAAATCTCCACCAGCTTGTGGTAATCGATCGCGGAGATTGCGAACATCAGAAAGAAGCCCACAACGAGAAAGCCGAGCTGCTTGCCGCCAAAGCCGTGAAACTTGGTATGCATCGTGGCGGAATGGATTTCAAGCACGCTGATGATGGAGAGCATTCCCACCAGCGTCAGCAGGATCCAGTCAAAGTCGCGATAGCTGGTAAGGCGGCGCATGGTTTATTGGGCGGCCCCCGCGAAACCCACGCGGGCGGATGCGATGGCAACTCGCTTCGCAGGCTGAGTTGCTGGGAGAGTTGTCCGCAGTGCGCGTTGATTGGCTGCCGTCACCGCCGGCGCGTCAGACCTCAATTTTTGTGCCGGACCAAACGGCGCGGCCAGTCCGACAGCAACAGGACCAGGATTCGCAGAGGCAGGTTTCATGCCCGCAACGGGTGTCGGTTTGCCAGGCGCGACCTGTAGCTGCTGTGCCGGCGCCGAGACATTTTGAATGCGAAGGTTCCCGGCATTTTTGCGCTGCTTGGTGACGAAGGCATTGATCACCTGCGAGGCAACGGGCGCCGAGGCTTCTGCGCCCCAGCCGCCGTGCTCGCACAGCACCGCGACCACGATGTCAGGGTTGCGGCGCGGCGCCATGCCCACGAACCATGCATTGGCGCGTTCCGCTCCAGTGCCCAGGCTGGTTGCGCCTGCGCTGTGGCTTACCACCTCCGCGGTGCCGGTCTTGCCGGCGAAGTCGATGCCATCCAGGCGTACTGCTGCGCCAGTATCAAAGCCGCCCGGAAGCATGGTTTGCGCCATGGCATCGGTAATCGTCTCCCAATTCCCCGTGGTCATGGGAATGGTCTTTGCGCCGGAGCCGGAGTAGTTCTCGGCGATATTGGCTGCGATTTGGGACGGTATGCCATCCGCTAAGACGACATGCGGGCGCACCAGCTTGCCGCCGGACGCAATGCCGGAGAGCGCACGCGCCAGTTGCACTGGCGTCACCTGGACCGCACCCTGTCCGATGCCGACGGAGATCACTTCGCCCGCGTACCACTTCTCATGTTGGGTCTTCAGCTTCCATTCCGTCGACGGCATGGTGCCGCTCGCTTCACCCGGCAGGTCGATACCGGTCTTTTGCGCAAGGCCGACTGACTTCGCGTACTTCGCGATGGTGTCGATCCCAAGCTTCTCCGCCAGCGCATAGTAGAACGTATCGCACGACCATGGAATCGCATGGTCGATGTCCACCAAACCATGGTGCTTATCGCACGCGAAGAAGTGTCCAAAGAACGTGCCGCCCCCGTTGCACACCACTTTGAAACTCTGCGCGACGTTCTCCTCAAGGCCCGCCAGCGACATGATGATCTTGAAGGTCGAGCCCGGAGCAAGCTGCGCCTGTATGGCCTTGTTCATCAACGGGTGGTTGGGGTCATTGACCAGCTGCGACCAATAGCTCTTCGTCAGCCGCACCGCGAACTGGTTGGGGTCAAAGGCGGGCCGCGAGACCATCGCGAGGATTTCGCCGGTATGCGGGTCCATCGCTACCAGTGCGCCGTTGCGGCCCTCCATGGCCTGCTCGGCTACGCGCTGCAGGTCGAGGTCGATCGTAAGGCGCAGATCGTGACCCGGCGTCGCCAGTTGCTCGCCAAGCACCCCGACCTCTTTGCCGTGGCTGTTGACGATTACATCGCGCGATCCGTCCGTCCCGCGCAAGAATGCGTCGTAGGTCTCCTCCACGCCGGACTTGCCGACCACATCGCCCGGCTCATAGAAGTCATAGCGGCCGCTCTCCAGGTCTGCCTCGGAGACCTCGCCCACGTAGCCGATCAGGTGCGCGGCAAAGCCATCGCGCGGATACAACCGTCGCTGCTCATCGACAGTCTCCAGCTCAGGCAGCTCATTCCGATGCGCTTCGATAAAGGCCTGCTCGTCGGGGGTGATGTCCTGCTTCAGAGGGATCTGTTCGTACTGCGGCTCTGCCGCAAAGCGGCGGATCGTGGCCTGCAGCTGTTCCACAGGCAGATCGAGACCATGCGCGATCAGCGGAATGTCGGCATTCAGGTCCTTCGCCTGGTTCCGCAGCAGATAACAGGAGACAGAAGGATAGTTGTCGACCAGAATGCGGCCCTCACGGTCGAAGATCTTGCCGCGCGGGGCGGGGACCGGGTCCTTGCGGACGCGATTGGCTTCGGCAAGAACGCGATAGTTGTCCACGCCCAGGATCTGCAGGCGCCACATGCCGGCCGCGAGCGCCGCCAGCGCAACCACGACGAGGTACTGTGTGACGTGGAGCTTGCCGGCGGAGACCTTTTCCGCACGACCGGCCATGCCGCGCGAGGGGCGGGAGGTGGGCCGGAACTTCGACAAAAACGGCACGGCGGAGGTGTCCCTGGCCTTAGTCTACTGCTTCTTCAGCCGAAGACCGAACGTTTTGGTGCGCCGGGACACGGTGGATATTGCAACTTTAGTAGCGGTCGGACCGGCTTACAGCTGCTTCCGGGTGCGGTTGAGGGAGAGGTAGATAGGCAGGGCGACTGCCGTATTCACCACTGCCCGCAGCAGTTCATGCAGCCAGAGCATGTGAAAGCCGGTCAGGCCCAGCAGGCGGCGTTCAATAAGGTAGATGAGAACACTCTGCAGCAGAGTAAAGCCAAACGTCAGCAGCGCTCGCGTAGCGGTATTATCCACGTCGATGCGGCTGCCGAGACTCGCTGCCGCGTAGCCAATCAGCGATTTGGCCATGCCGTTGACGCCGATGGGCGTGCTGGAGAGCGCGTCCTGCAGCAGGCCGATCGTCGCGCCGGTCAATGTCCCAGCGATAGGCGCCCGGCGGCTGATCGCGAAGAAGAGCGTGATAATCAGCGGCAGGTCAAGGATGGCAAAGCGCGGGCTAAGCCGTGGCAGCAATATTTGCAGTAGCAGCGCGGCCAATGGCACGAAAAGCGCTACAGGCAAGCTGAAGTTCTGCTGCTCTGCCTCCCGGCGCGACATGTAGCTGCGTGTGGCCATAATGTAGTGCGGCATTACCCTCCACAGGCTAAACCGAAGCCCCCCGCCCGGCTCGTGCGGAAAGGGGTGCCACGTTTACTGCGTAGCGTCCGGATGAGCTGAGTCCTTCGAGGGCCTGGATTTGTGCGCCGGCTGCTGCTCAGCGCCGGCCGGCGGTGTCTGCGGCACTACGGGAGCGCCCGGAGTCAGTTGCGAGGCCGGAGGGGTAGCGCCGATGGTGTACCGGTCCGTGTGCAGCGACGGTGTTGGATGCGGAATGGCAAGTACCGGAACAGTACCCGGCGCAGCGGCAGGCGGCGCTGCGTTCGCGCCATTCGCAGCCTGCGGGTCATTGTCATGCAGACCAGGCAGCCGCTCCGCGCTGATGTCGGCGGCATGCTGCGCCTGCGCAGCGGCGAGGTCCTGCTGCGCGTCGGCCGGAAGCTCCGGTTGCATGCCTGTGATGACGAGGACCTCCTCGACGCGATTGAGGTCCACGGCCGGCCGAACAACAATAGCGGTATACGGCTGGCGGTCTGGATCGGGCGCGATGCTCTCCACCGTCCCCACGGGAAGCCCGCGCGGGTAGACCTGGTCGCCGCCGGAGGTAACGACCGGCTCACCGGGCTTGATCCGCGAGTCGGCGGTAAGATTGCCGATCTGCGCGCGGCCAGCCGCGGTACCCCGCAGGATAGCGCGTATGCGCGTATTGGCCAGCACTACTCCGGCGCCGGAGGTCTGGTCATTGATCTCCAGAACTTCGGCAGTATCCGGAAAGACATCCCGGACCTTGCCGACGATGCCGTCCGGCGTGATGACAGCCTCATCCACCTTGATACCGCTGCGCGATCCCTTGTCGATGGTGAGCACATGCGACAGGTCGCTGCCTGAAGAACCGATAACCTGTGCCGCGATAGTAGAGGCCACGTACTTCTCCTTGAAGGCGAGCAGGACCTGCAGCCTGCGCCCTTCCAGGGCATCTTCGGAGATCGCCGCCTCCTGAAGCCGCATGCGCGTGATCTGCTGCTGAAGGTCGGCGTTCTGCTGACGGACATGGCGCAGATCGATGTAGTTGGACCAGCCATGCCGCAGACCCCAGCCAATCGCGTGCGCGCCCCGCTCAAAGGGAGCGATAACGCCGGTCGTCCACATGCGGATCAGGCGCACGCTGCCGGAGGCCTGCTTCGCCGGGTCTCGCGGCGTGCGAACCTGCACTGCCAGCGCCAGCGCCTGCGCCAGCAGTACGGCGATAAGGAACAGCGCATTGCGGAAGCGGAGGAGGAAGTCCATCGGGGCTGATAATCCGTCGGCCGCGTCGTTTTAGGAGTAGTCGATCGAAATCTTGCGCAGCAGCTTGAAATCCGAGAGCATGCGACCGGTGCCAAGAACCACCGAGGCCAGCGGGTCGTCGGCGATAGAGACCGGCAGGCCGGTCTCCTCACGGATGCGCTTGTCCAGGTTCTTGATCAGCGCGCCGCCGCCGGTAAGCACGATGCCGCGATCGGAGATGTCTGCGGAGAGCTCGGGCGGAGTACGCTCCAGCGCTACCCGGATCGCATTGATGATCGTCGCAATGCACTCGGAAAGCGCTTCGCGGATCTCGCCGTCTTCAATGGTGATGGTCTTGGGCACTCCCTCGATCAGGTTGCGGCCCTTGATCTCCATGGTCAAGGGCGTGTCCAGCGGATAGGCGGAGCCGAGCTCGATCTTGATCTGCTCGGCAGTGCGCTCGCCGATCAGCAGATTGTACTTGCGCTTCAGATACGTGACGACGGCCTCGTCCATCTGGTTGCCAGCCATGCGCACCGAGCGCGAGTAAACGATGCCCGACAGAGAGATGACCGCGATGTCCGTCGTTCCCCCGCCGATGTCGACCACCATGTTGCCGCCGGGCTCGGTGATCGGCAGGCCCGCGCCGATCGCCGCCACCATCGCCTGCTCCACCAGATGCACCTCGCTGGCCTTGGCGCGGTAAGCCGAATCCATGACCGCGCGCTTCTCCACCTGCGTGATCTCAGACGGCACGCCAATCACAATCCGCGGATGCACCATGCGTTTGCGGTTGTTATGCGCCTTCATGATGAAGTAGTTGAGCATCTTCTCGGTGTGGCGAAAGTCTGCAATCACACCATCCTTCATCGGCTTGATCGCGATGATGTTGCCCGGCGTCCGGCCAAGCATCTCCTTCGCCTCCTTGCCCACTGCTTCGACCTCGTTGGTCTGCGTGTTGACCGCGATGATCGAGGGCTCATTCAGAATGATGCCCTTGCCGTTCGCGAAGACCAGGGTGTTCGCCGTGCCCAGGTCGATGGCCAGGTCGTTGGAGAAGAGGCTGAAGAGCGAGCGCATGTTGTGGATGCGCGAATAGCGGCCTTGATAACCGTTGGAAGACATGAGCGGGATTACTTCCTGAAAGCTGGATTTCAAGGTTATTGTACGGCTTTGGGCGACGCGGCATCTGCAACTCTGGTGGAAGCCGCGAACCAGCCTCATCCACCAGTCAGATATATGCAAGGTCTTGTGGAACCCGTGATCGAGGCAATGCCAGGCATTGTGCCAGCGATGGGACATCCGGAGGAGACTGGTTCTAGACTCTGAGCAGGCGATATCAGGAGCGAATGGATGATCATTGGCGTGCCAAAAGAGGTAAAGGACCACGAGAGCCGTGTGGGCGTAACTCCGGCCGGCGTCCATGCGCTGGTGGTCGCCGGGCACACCGTTTTGGTGGAACACGGTGCGGGCGATCTCTCCGCATTGCCCGATGACGAATATCAGGCGGCAGGCGCGGAGATCGTGGGCGGAGCGCCGGATGTCTGGCGTCTCGCCGACATGATCGTCAAGGTAAAAGAGCCTATCGACAAGGAGTATCGCTACTTCCGTGAGGAGCTGGTGCTCTTCACTTATCTACACCTTGCGCCGGCCCGCGAGCTGACCGAAGCCTTGCTGAAGCAGAAGGTGACAGGCATCGCCTACGAGACGGTCCGCGACCGCGCGGGCGCTCTCCCGCTGCTGACGCCGATGAGCGAGGTCGCAGGCCGCATGAGCGTCCAGGTGGGCGCGGCATATCTCGAAAAGGAGCACGGCGGACGCGGCGTGCTCCTGGGCGGAGTTCCCGGAGTACCCCCGGCCAGCGTAGTCGTCATCGGCGGTGGCATCGTCGGCACCAACGCTGCAAAGATCGCGCTGGGCATGGGCGCGCGCGTTACTCTCGTAGATGTGAACCTGAACCGCCTGCGTGAGCTGGACGACATCTTCGGTGGGCGCATCTTCACGCTGGCCTCGAACGCCTACAACATCGAGCGCGCCGTCTGCCATGCCGACCTGGTGATCGGTGGCGTTCTGGTCCCCGGCGCCGCCGCGCCAAAGTTGGTAACCAGAGCGATGGTCGCGAAGATGAAAAAGGGCGCAGTCGTCGTGGATGTGGCGATCGACCAGGGCGGCTGCATCGAAACTGCCCGGCCCACCACCCACTCTGACCCGTCGTATGTAGTCGATGGCGTGGTGCACTACTGCGTCACAAATATGCCCGCAGCTGTACCCAACACATCAACTCTCGCGCTCACCAACGCCACCTTTCCGTATCTGATGAAGCTCGCCAAAGCCGGTGCCGTCGCGGCCATTCAGGAAGACGCCGGTATCGCCGCCGGCGTCAATACCTTCCACGGCGCGCTCACCTGCAAGCCGGTGGCCGAATCGCAGCAGCGCGAGTGGCAGCCGGTGCAGGAGCTGCTGGGGCATGGCGGCCAAGGAGCGTCTTAGCATCGCGACAGACGCAGAGAATACCGCGCATTCTGATAGATGCTCTTGTATTCTCTTGTCATACAAGGTATTCTGCGGGGCATGGCCCTGAAGACCGTCACCGTGCGCATTCCTGTGGAAAAGGTAAAAAAACTGGATGCCGCTGCCAAACATCAGCGGCGTGATCGCAGCTTCATCCTGAATGAAGCAGTGGATGAGTACATTTCCTTGCAGGAGTATCACCTCGCGCTGATCGATGAAGGAATCCGCCAGGACGATGCTGGCGAAGTGGTCCCGCATGAAGAGGTGATGAAGAGGATGCGCGCGCTGTCAAAGAAGAAAAAGATCGCATGATTCTGCGCGTGATCTGGACGAAGCAAGCGAATTCACAGCTTGACGGCGTCTACGCTTACGTCTCGCAGGACAATCCAGAGGCAGCGGAAGAGCAGCTTGAGCTTATTGGAGATGCAGTAGAGAATCTCGCTGACTTTCCGGAGTTGGGCCGCATTGGGCGGCGCGATGGAACCCGCGAGTTGGTGATTACGGGAACACCATACATCGTTGTTTACAGGCTTCGTCTCTCCTCAGTGCGCGTCCTTGCGGTGATGCATGGCGCGCAGCGCTGGCCGCGAAGGTTCCGTTAGTCGCTCAGCAGCCCCCGCAAGCCCGCCTCATCCAGTACCGCCACTCCAAGCGATTGCGCCTTATCGAGCTTCGATCCCGCCTCTTCCCCGGCCACCACATAGCTCGTCTTCTTGCTCACCGAGCCTGAGACGCGACCGCCAGCCGCTTCGATCATCTCCTTCGCGGCCTCACGCGTCAGCGTGGGCAGCGTGCCCGTAAGGACAAAGGTCAGGCCCTCAAGCTTTGTGGTGGTCACGCGCTTCTCTGCGGTCATGTCCACGCCGGCCTTCGCCAGCGCACGGACCAGATCACGGTTCTTCTTCTCCGCGAAGAATTCCACAATCGCCTGGGCAACGCGCGGACCCACCTCATTCACCTGTTGCAACTCCTCCGCGCTCGCCGCCTCCAGCGCCTCTATCGAGCCGAAGTGCGCAGCAAGAAGCTGTGCAGTCCGCTCGCCCACGAACCGAATGCCCAGACCAAGCAGCACGCGCGCCAGTCCCGCGGCCTTGGATCGCTCAATCTGGTCCAGCAGCGCCATCGCCGATTTGTCACCCACGCGCTCAAGACCGAGCAGTTGCTCTTTCTTCAATCGATAAAGGTCAGCCAGGGTATGGACCAGCGCTGGCCGCCCGGCGTCCCCATGTGAATCAACAGCTTCGGACGATGCAACTGCAGCGGCCTCTTCATCCATGCCGTCGTCTGCTTCATCCATCTTTTGACCGAGCAGCTGGGCCACCATCGCATCGCCCAGACCTTCAATGTTCATCACCCCGCGCGCGCCGAAGTGGCGCAGCGCCTCGCGCAGTCGCGCCGGACAGTCCGCGTTGATGCACCGCCAATCCACCTCTCCCTCAGCCTTCACCAGCGCAGTGCCGCAGGCCGGGCAGTGCGAGGGAAAGACAATCTCCTCTTTGCCGCGCGGGTGTTGCTTGTCGCTGACCACCGCAGTGATCTTTGGAATCACATCCCCGCCCCGCTCCACCTGGACGAAATCCCCGATGCGCACTCCCAGCCGCGCGATCTCATCGGCATTGTGCAGCGTGGCCCGTGAGACTGTAGTGCCGCCCACAAACACCGGCGCCAACGCCGCAACCGGAGTCACTTTACCCGTGCGGCCCACCTGGAAGAGAACTCCATCCAGCTTCGTAGTAGCCGCGCGCGCAGCAAACTTGTAGGCAATGGCCCAGCGCGGCGCCTTACCCGTAAAGCCCAGTCGCCGCTGCTGCGCTACCGCATCGACTTTGATCACCACGCCATCGATCTCATAGCCCAGCGAATCGCGCAGGTCTTCAGCCTTCGCAATAAACGAGAGCACGTCGTCGATGGAGTCGACGGTCGCGTGGTGAGTATTGACCTTGAAGCCAAGCTGTCGAAGTGCGTTGAGAGACTCCGTTTGAGTAGGCAAGATGAATGGCTTTTCGGGGTCAAAGAATAAATCTTCTCGATGTACGGACAAGAAATACGGGTAGAAATCGAGACACCGTCTCGAAACGATCGATGGATCTAGCGTCCTAATTGTCCCTGCAGCAGCATTTCTCGGATTAACTGCCGGTTTTAGGCCTTCTTCCTCTCGTTCTTTATTCATCTTTGAGAATGCCGCATTCGACATTACAACTTCTCCTCGCACTTCGAAGCTGTCAGGGAGATGTTGGGCTTGTATTGCGCTCGTATCGACGGAAAGTGGAACTGTGTGGATAGTCCTCACGTTACTTGCGACGTCTTCCCCAATGCTGCCGTCGCCTCGAGTCAGAGCTTTGGAAAGATAAGTTCTACCTACAGGAGGGCGAACATATGGCTCGGTTCGACGAACGTCCTTATTCGCTCCTGTAGCTTGATATTCGACAGCCAGCGAAAGCCCATCCAACTTCAGCTCGCAGACATAGCGGACCCGTTCGCTCGCGGGCACGGCTTCACGCACTCGCTGCTCCCACGCCCGCAGCTCACTCTCGTTATAGGCATTGTCCAGCGAGAGCATCGGCCGCGAATGGGGCATCTTCACGAAGCCCTCTTTTGGCCTGCCGCCGACGCGCTGTGTAGGCGAGTCCCGCGTAACCAGCTCCGGGTGTTCCGCCTCCAGCGCCTTCAGCCGGTTCATCAGCGCATCATATTCGGCATCGGTGATCTCAGGCCCATCGAGGACGTAATAGAGATGCTCGTGGCGGCGAATCTCTTCGCGCAACGTCTCGATCGATTCCCGCTTCGCCATGAAAGAAATTATAGAGAGGGGGCTCGGGTCTGAGGCATGGACTCAGGCACGGCCCAAAGCTCCAGCGACCGCCGGATCCGGTGTGCCGATCTCCCCGGTGCAACCCGGCCTCTGCCAGGTCACATACAGATACCACGCCAGCCAGAACGGCGGCACCACAATGTACATCGCCGAATGCAT
>DATCBR010000314.1:0-7270 GCA_036511765.1 Acidobacteriaceae bacterium
ATTATTCTGACGCTGAATGTAGTGCTGCTGGCGCAGTTGGCGATCGCGTAAGAAGAGAGTGGGTTGCAGGAAGAAGGGCTCGCCGTGATGGCGAGCCCTTCTTCCTGCTAATGATCCGACAGAGGGTTAGTTGGGGCGGCCCTCTTCCTTCTGTGGCTCAGAGTGGGGCGCTTGCTCGTGCCGGGGTGCGGCCTGGGGGTGGGTTTCCGGACGTGCCTGCGGACGCTGCTGGACGGGTTGACGCTCCTGCTGCTGCGGACGCTGCTGGACGGGTTGACGCTCCTGCTGTTGCGGTCTTGCCTGCTGGTGTTGTTGCTGCGGTTGTGCCTGCGGGCGTTGTTGCTGCTGACGTTCCTGCTGCTGGACTTGCTGTTGCGGACGCTGCTGGACGGGTTGACGTTCCTGCTGCTGCGGTCTTGCCTCTTGGTGTTGCTGCTGCGGTTGTGCCGGTTGGCGCTCCAGCTGCTGCTGACGCTGCTGTTGCTGCTGCGGTTGTGCCTGTTGGCGCTCCAGCTGCCGCTGACGCTGCTGTTGCTGCTGCTGTGCCTGTTGGCGCTCCTGCTGCTGACGCTGTTGCGGCTGGCCTTGCTGCTGGTGCTGCAGTTGTTGACGGACAGCGGCGGGCGGCGCGGCGATGTGGTGGTTGGTGGCGATGGGATGCTGCGCTACAAACTGGGCCGGTCGGCCGTGGTTGGCGGAGTAGAACTGCTGCCTGTTCTGCGCTGCCTGTTGCTCAAACTGGTGCTGCTCGGCGAGGGGTGCGGTGTGGGACTCGCGACGGGCGGCTAGCTCGGAGGGTCTGGGCTGCACGTTGATGCCGCCACGGCCGCCGTTGTAGCTGACGCGGTCTGAGGGACGGCCGGTGTAGTGCCGGTTGTCGTAGACGACTTCGCGATCGTAGTCATGACCGCCGCGGCCTACGTTGGTGACGGAGCGGTTGTAGTAGAAGTCATTCCCGTGCCAGTAGCCACCGAAGAAGCCGATGCCGATGTAGCCGAAGCCGTAGTCGATGCCACCGTAGTAGCCGACATGGGGGCCCCAGTAGCCGCGATGGAAGCCGTAGCGACCGCCGTAGTAGCCCCAGTAGGGAGGGGTCCAAAGAGCACCGTAGTAGGGAGGCGCGACCCAGGCGCCGGGAACCCAGTAGTAGCCGCCGTCACCCCAGGCCCAGTAGCCGGGGGTCCACATGTAGTTGGGATCGGGTGCGGGAGGCTGATCGTACTCGGGCAACTGCGGGGGCGGTTGATTGGCATAGTAGGCGGGTGCGTCGGACTGATCGTTGTAGTCCTGATCGTTGTTGTCCTGGTTGTTGTAGTTCTGGTTGTTGTACCCCTGGACGATGGGGGCAGGTTGCTGCTGGTCCTGATAGTTTTCGCCCTGCTGCTGTGGAGTGTAGGAGGCGTTGGTGCCGAGAACCTTGGTGGGTTGTGCGGTTGCGGGGGCGAGATTACCGTCGGCGGAATCGCCACCGGTGCCGGTGTCGACGGCTGCAGTAGTGGTCGCAGCGCCGGCGCTGCTCTTGCAGCCCATAGTGGTGAAGGCTAGGAACGCGGCGAGGCTGGTGAGGCTCAGCACGCGCAAACCGGATCTTGCGATGAAATGTTTCGTCATAGTCGTACAGACTCCCGGGGCCTGGTGGATTTGCTAAATCAGGCTGTCCGCATTGGGATGAGATGCAAGTTGTTGCCCCGGAGGAGGTATTCACAGCCAGGTGCGGGGGATGTGGGTGCACAATGAGCGCGTGAAAAGCCAAAGGAGTGATGGCGGGGGTAAAATTCAGGCATGCCGGGCAGCGCTCCGCTAATGCGATCTTTTTTGTCGGTGATCCGGTCACCGAGGGTGAGGCGTTTTCGCCGTGGCCGCCGGGACCGCGGACGTTCCTTTTAGGCCCACGATTTTCCTTGCAGAAGTAGATTTTCAGCGCGCGGCTACGCGTCGTGCCGCTGCGGTTCCAGGACACTCCCCAGCCAATAGGAGACGATACGCCATGCCGAATACCAAGCACCCTGATAGCTTCAACGCCTCTGCCACGCTCACGAGCGGTTCGCAGACTGTGAATTACTTCAAACTAAGCGCGCTTGAGGGCGTGAACCTTGCGCGGCTGCCTTACTCGCTGCGGATTTTGCTGGAGAACCTGCTGCGCTGTGAGGACGGCAAGACGGTGACTGCGGATGATATTCGCTTTCTTGCGAAGTGGGACCCGAAGGCTGAGCCGTCGCGCGAGATTGCGTACATGCCGGCGCGGGTGCTGATGCAGGATTTTACGGGTGTGCCCGCGGTGGTGGATCTGGCGGCGATGCGCGATGCGATGAAGGTGATGGGCGGAGATCCGGAGAAGATCAATCCGCTGCAACCCGCCGAGTTGGTGATCGACCACTCGGTGCAGGTGGATGAGTATGGCAGCGCGAATGCGTATGACCTGAATGCGGCGCTGGAGTTTACGCGCAATCGCGAGCGCTACGCGTTTCTGAAGTGGGGACAGACGGCGTTCCATAATTTTTCGGCAGTGCCGCCCGGGATGGGAATTTGTCACCAGGTGAACCTGGAATATCTGGCCCGGGTGTGTTTCACGAAGACGGAGGAAGATGGAAGTGTCACGGCCTATCCGGACACGCTGGTGGGCACGGATTCGCATACGACGATGATCAATGGACTGGGCGTACTGGGATGGGGCGTCGGCGGGATTGAGGCAGAGGCCGCGATGCTGGGACAGCCGGTGAGCATGCTGGTGCCGCAGGTGGTTGGGTTTCGACTGGAAGGCAAGCTGAAGGAAGGGACTACAGCGACGGACCTGGTGCTGACGGTGGTGGAAATGCTGCGCAAGCTGGGCGTTGTGGGCAAGTTTGTGGAGTTCTATGGGCCGGGCATCAGCGAGTTGCCGCTGGCGGATCGCGCGACGATTGCAAACATGGCGCCGGAGTATGGAGCGACGTGCGGCATCTTCCCGGTGGACGCGGAGACGCTGAAGTATCTGCGGCTGACGGGACGGACGGACGAGCAGATTGCGCTGGTGGAGGATTACTACCGTGCGCAGGGTCTGTTCCATACTTCGGGAGCTCCGGAGGCAGAGTATAGCGCGACGCTGTCGCTGGATTTGGGTACGGTGGAGCCGAGCGTGGCGGGGCCGAAGCGGCCGCAGGACCGTGTGCTGCTGTCGAAGACGCCGGCGAGCTTTGCGTCGAAGCTGCCGGAGTTGCAGGGGCCGAATGCGAACAAGGGCGTGGTGCGGCAGATGGTGCGCTGGGAGGGCGAGGGCGGTCATGCGTCGGCGGGCGGCAATCTGGCGAGTTCGACGGGCGCTGCGGTTGCAACCAAGGAGACGACGAAGACGGAGCTGATGCACTCGGTTCAGACGCGGTTTGGGGTGAATCCGGAGAAGTATTTGACGGATGGATCGATTGTGATTGCGGCGATTACGAGCTGCACGAATACGAGCAATCCTTATGTGATGGTGGCTGCGGGACTGCTGGCGAAGAAGGCTGTTGAAGCCGGGCTGAGGACGCCGCCGTGGGTGAAGACGTCGCTGGCGCCGGGATCGCGCGTGGTGACGGATTATTACACGCGGGCGGGGCTGCTGCAGTATCTGGATGCGCTGCGGTTCAACGTGGTGGGGTATGGATGCACGACGTGCATTGGGAACTCGGGGCCGCTGCCGACGGATGTGTCGAAGGCGATTGAGGAGCATGGTCTGGTTGCGGTGAGTGTGCTGAGCGGCAACCGGAATTTTGAGGGAAGGATTTCGCCGGAGGTGCGGGCGAATTATCTGATGAGTCCGCCGCTGGTGGTGGCGTATGCGCTGGCCGGACACATCTCGCATGACTTCGAGAAGGACTCGCTGGGTGCGGGGAAGGATGGCAAGCCGGTTTATCTGCGCGACATCTGGCCGTCGCAGAAAGAGGTGTCGGATACGGTGGCGAGCTGCATCGATTCGACGATGTTTAGGACGCAGTATGCGACGGTGAGCGATGGCGATGCGAACTGGCAGAACCTGAAGTTTCCGCTGGGTGAGACGTATGGATGGGAGCCGGATTCGACTTATATTCGGAAGGCTCCTTACTTTGATGGCATGCCAGCGACGCCGGCGGAGGTGAAGGACATTGCCGACGCGCGGGTGCTGGCGGTGCTGGGAGATTCGGTGACGACGGACCATATTTCTCCGGCGGGCTCGATCAAGCTGAATGGGCCTGCAGGAAAGTATTTGCTGGAGCATGGGGTGAAGGCCAGCGACTTTAATTCGTATGGTTCGCGGCGCGGAAATCATGAGGTGATGGTGCGCGGGACGTTCGCGAATGTGCGGCTGCGGAACAAGCTGGCTCCGGGTACGGAGGGCGGCGTGACGCGGTTGCTGCCTGAGGGTACCGGGATGTCGATCTATGACGCGAGCGTTGAGTATGCGAAGCGCGGAACTCCGCTGACGATTCTTGCGGGCAAGGAATATGGGTCGGGGTCGTCGCGCGACTGGGCTGCAAAGGGACCGTGTTTGCTGGGGATTCGGTTTGTGATTGCGGAGAGTTATGAGCGCATTCACCGGTCGAACCTGGTGGGGATGGGGATTCTGCCGCTGCAGTTTGAGGCGGGAGCTAGCGTCGATTCGGTCGGGCTGACGGGCGAGGAGACGTTCACGCTGGGTACTTCCGCCGGGCAGCTTAAGGGCATGCTGGACTCGAAGTTTGAGGGCGGCAAAACGCTGACGGTGGTAGCTACTGCGGCCGACGGGAAGAAGACGGAGTTTCCTGTGACGGTGAGAATCGATACGCCGCAGGAGATTCTGTACTACCAGCACGGCGGGATTCTGCAGTACGTGTTGCGGCAGCTGGCGGGTAAGGCGTAGGTATTCAGGACGAAATGGGCAAGTGGCGGGCCCTAAATTGGGCTCGCCATTTCTTTCTGCCGTAGCATGGAAGTTGATGGCGATGATGACGACGGAACGGACGATGTACCTGCCGGAGATTCTTGCGCATACCCGCGGGGTGGTGGCGGAGCGGAAGGCTGGCGCGGATTTGCGGGCGATGGAGCGGGCGGCGGCGGCGCATGAACCGCGTGGATTTGCGCGGGCGTTGCGGGCGAAGGCGCTTGCAGGGCCGGCGATCATTGCGGAGTTGAAGAAGGCGTCGCCGTCGAAGGGATTGATTCGCGCGGAGTTTGATGCGGCGGAGATTGCGACGCAGTTGGAGGCGGGTGGGGCTGCGGTGCTGAGTGTGTTGACGGATGAGAAATTCTTCCAGGGGTCGCTGGAGAATCTACGGCGGGCGAGTGCGGCGGTCGGGATTCCCTGCCTGCGAAAAGATTTTATGGTGGATGAGTTTCAGGTGCTGGAGGCGCGGGCGAACTGCGCGGATGCGATTTTGCTGATCGTCGCGGCACTGACGGATGCGGAGTTGAGGAGGCTGCGGGACGCGGCGAAGGCGCGGGGGCTGGATGTGTTGTGCGAGGTGCATGATGCGGAGGAACTGGATCGGGCGCTGGAGTTGGAGTGCGAATGCGTGGGTGTGAATAGCCGCGATCTGCGGACGTTTGAGGTGTCGCTGGAGCGGGCTTGCGAGCTGGCGGCGAAGCTGCCGAAGAGCGCGGTGCGGGTAGCGGAGAGTGGGATTCATACGGCGGCGGATATGCAGCGGCTGCGTGCGGCGGGGTATGAGGCGTTTTTGATTGGGGAATCGCTGATGCGGCAAACGCATCCGGGTGAGGCGCTGGCGAAGCTGCTTCGGGAAGCGGCGAAGTAGCCCTTATGTTTATCAAGATCTGCGCAAATACGAATCTCGAAGACGCCTGGCTTGCGGCAGAGTTGGGCGCCGACGCGGTGGGGTTTGTGTTTGCGAAGAGCAAGCGGCAGGTGACTGCTGAGACGGTGGCTGCGATCATCGCGGAGCTGCCGGTCGGGGCGGAGAAGGTGGGGGTGTTTGACCTTGCCGATGCGGTAGAGATTGAAGACGTTGTGGTGAGTGCCGGGCTGACGGTGGTGCAGTTACACGGTGCGTTCGATGCGTCGAGGGTGCGGGCGCTGGCGGCGAAGTTTGGCGGTAATTTGAATATCATTCAGACAGTCGCTTATGCCGTGGATGCTGTGGATCGAGCGGCGGCGGATGAGCAGTTTGAGAGCACGTTGCGAAGCGTGTTCGATGAGGCTGCGGTGTGGGCTGTGCTGATCGATGCGGCGAAATCGGGGGTGTCCGGTGGGCTGGGTGTGGCGTTCGATTGGGCACATGTTGCAGAGATCGTGGAGCGGGCGGTGGGGGAGCGGGAGCCGCGGCCGCGGGTGATTCTGGCGGGCGGATTGGATGCTTATAACGTGGCGGAGGCGATTGCGGCGATGAAGCCGTGGGGGGTGGATGTGGCGAGCGGAGTGGAGGCGGCGCCCGGGAAAAAGGATCCGGAGCGGCTGAGGGAGTTTCTGGTTGCGGCACGGCGGGCGGGGCTTCCGAGGCGTCGCTAGTTGCAGAGTGAGATTTGACAGTGTAATGTGGAACGCATGCAGTTTTTCTTCAGCCCGCGATTTACTCCGTCCTACCGCTACTGGCGTTTCGTAGCGGCATCGGTGGAGTAGCATCGCACGGACCTGAAGCTTTAGCCTGCGATATCTAGATTCCCCGAGCCGCGACCTCCAAGGTTGCGGCTTTTGTGTTTGGTGGAGCAGGAAATAGGAAGTAGGAAATAGAGGTGGCGATGAGTTCGATAGCGACGATGACACGGCCAGCGGGTGTAACGGTGAATAGTACGCCGGGAAGATTTGGTGCGTATGGCGGGCGGTATGTTCCGGAGACGCTGATGGCGGCGCTGTTGGAGCTTGACCAGGCGTATGCGGAGGCGCAGGCTGACCCGGCGTTCCATGCGGAGCTGGATGGGCTGCTGAAGGACTATTGCGGTCGGCCGACGCCGTTGTATTTTGCGAAGCGGCTGACGGAGACGCTGGGTGGCGCGAAGATTTATTTGAAGCGCGAAGACCTGCTGCATACGGGAGCGCACAAGATTAATAATGCGCTGGGGCAGGTGATGCTGGCTCGGCGGATGGGGAAGAAACGGATTATTGCGGAGACGGGCGCGGGGCAGCATGGGGTGGCGACGGCGACGGTGTGCGCGCTGTTTGGGCTGGAGTGCGTGGTGTACATGGGCGAGGAGGACATGCGGCGGCAGGAGCTGAATGTGTTTCGGATGCGGCTGCTGGGCGCGGAGGTGCGGGGTGTTGCGTCGGGCTCGGCGACGCTGAAGGACGCGATCAACGAGGCGATGCGCGACTGGGTTACGAATGTGCGGACGACTTTTTATATTTTGG
>DATCBR010000315.1:0-2961 GCA_036511765.1 Acidobacteriaceae bacterium
ACCGAGTGAGGTAATCGAATGGGCACGATGCTAATGCGACAAAAAAAAACTCGCCATGCGGAATTGGAGTTACGCTCTAAATGGCGGTAGCCAATGACGCCGAGCAGGCAGACCTATGTTCGAATTGCTGACCGATCCACAGAAGTCACAGCCCCCACAAGATTCGGAATTCTGCGAGTGCCTTGAGGGTGATCGGTCTACACTCGACCGCCCAGCTCTGTGGCTTCCGGTCGTTCTAGGTATGTTCGTAAGCACCTTTGTCGTTTTCGGTTTGGCGGATTATCCGGGTGGTCTTGAGCTGGCTTCGATCATCCCTTACACGGCATTAGTTGCGCTTGGCTCCTTTAGCGCCCAACGTGGGATGCAGCCCTATTTCTTCGAATGCCCGTTTGTGAGACGCTCAATGCCGCAATTATTTCGGCGGCACGGCATTTTCGTAGCCGTAATTGTTGCTATTGAGGCAATCGCGCAGTATCTAAGCGGGTCTGTTTCCGGTTCGTGGCTCACCGCGAGTGGACGAGACGGTTCGCACCTGAACGAAATTCTGGTCGTTACCTGTATCGCCTTGGGTTGCGTTGAGGCATACACGAACAGAACGGTCCTTGAGCAGGCGCACGCTGAGTTAGCCGCTAGACTTCGCGGGAACCTGCCCAGGCCGCAATGACGATTGTGACCTGCCGATGCTAAAACCAGCTGCTCCTCCGAGCCGTGGTGTAATGCGCGCCTATGCGCCCAAAGCGAGGTCGATCAGGGTTTTTTCTTCGACCTCGTGGGCTTTGGCGGAGCCGGTGGCGGGGCTGGAGCTGCTGGCGCGTTTGACGGCGAGCACGGCGCGGCCGCGGGCCATGCGGCGCAGGTGCGGCAGGACGTGGAAGCGCGCGCCCATGTTGGAGGGCTCTTCCTGCACCCAGACGACTTCCTTGGCGTTGGGGTGCTGGTCGAGCGCGGCCTGCATCTCGGCCTCGGGCCAGGGGTAGAACTGCTCGAGGAAGACGATGGCGACACCGGGGTCTGATGAGTCTGCGGATTCTTTGCGGCGCTTGTCGCGCTCCACGCGGAGGTTGTGGCCGATCTTGCCGGAGCAGACGAGGATGCGGCGCGGCTCGGTGACGGAGGAGTCGGGGATGACGTTGAGGAAGCGCGGCGCGGCGAAGTCGGCGAGCGAGGAGGACGCGTCGGGGTGGCGCAGCATCGACTTGGGCGTGAAGACGATGAGCGGCTTGCGCCATTTGCGCAGGGCCTGGCGGCGCAGCAGATGGAAGTACTGCGCGGCAGTGGAGGGCTGCGTGACCTGCATGTTGTCCTTGGCGCAGAGGTGGAGGAAGCGCTCGATGCGCGCGCTGGAGTGCTCGGGGCCCTGGCCCTCATAGCCGTGGGGCAGCAGCAGCACGAGGCCGGAGAGCAGGTTCCACTTGGCCTCGCCGGCGGCGATGAACTGGTCAATGATGATCTGCGCGCCGTTGGCGAAGTCGCCGAACTGCGCCTCCCAGAGGACGAGGGCCTCGGGGTAGTCGCGGGAGTAGCCGTACTCAAAGCCGAGGACGGCGGCTTCGGACAGCATGGAGTTGTAGATCTCGAAGCGGGCGGGAATCTGAGAGACGTCGGGCGCGATGTGCGCGAGAGGCGTGTAGCGGGCTTCGGATTCGGTGTCGATGAGGACGGAGTGGCGCTGGTTGAAGGTGCCGCGCTGCGAGTCCTGTCCGGAGAAGCGCACGGGTGTGCCTTCGGTGACGAGCGAGGCAAAGGCGGTGAGCTCAGCCATTCCGTAGTCGAAGGGACGAGTGCCGGCGGCCATCTCATTGCGCTGGGCAAATAGTTTTTGCACCTTGGGGTGGATGTGGAAGTCAGCGGGGAAGCGAGTGGTGGCGTGGACGAGTTCCGCGATACGGTCGGTGGGAAGGCCGGTGGCGACTTCATCTTCGGGGAGAGCACAGCCACCGTGGTAGGGCGCCCAGTAGTCCGGCAGGGTGACGAGGCGGACCTTGGTGCGGGACTTGGCGGCCTGCTTCTGCGCTTCGAGGAACTCGGCCTGGATGGTTTTGGCTTCCGGCTCGGGGTCGACGCCGAGGGATTGCGCGTAGAGCTTATAGAGCGGCGGGTGGTCCTTAATGGCGGCGTAGCGGCGCGGCTGGGTGACGGTGGGGTCATCGACCTCGCTGTGGCCGTGGCGGCGATAGCCGATGAGGTCGATGACGACATCGGTGTGGAAGCGATGGCGATATTCGGCGGCGATGCGCGCGACGCGGACGACGGCTTCGGGATCTTCGGCGTTGACGTGGAAGATGGGAATGGGCAGGCGCTTGGCGATGTCGGAGGCGAAGCGCGAGCCGTTGGATTCTACGGGGAGCGCAGTGAAGCCGAGGAAATTGTTCACCAGCACGTGAACCGTTCCGCCAACATCGAAGCCGGGGAGCGCGCCGAGGACGAGGCACTCAGCGAGGATGCCCTGGCCGGCGAATGCGGCGTCGCCGTGCATGGTGATGGGCAGGACCTGATCATGGGCGACGTCATAGCTGGAGGAGAGCGCGGCGCGGGCTTGTTTGGCGCGCGCGCGACCAGGTCCTGCCCGTCACCATGCACGGCGACGCCGCCTTCGCTGGCCAGGGCATCCTCGCCGAGTGCCTCGTCCTCGGCGCGCTCCCCGGCTTCGACGTCGGCGGCACCATCCACGTCGTCGTCAACAATCTCCTCGGCTTCACCGCAACACCCGAGGAGTCGAACTCCTCGCGCTTCGCCACCGATGTCGCCAAGCGCCTGCCCATCCCCATCTTCCACGTCAATGCGGAAGACCCCGACGCCGTGGTGCGCGTCGCTGCCCTGGCCGCCGCCTATCGCCATCGCTTCCACACCGACGTGGTCGTCGACCTCATCGGCTATCGACGCCACGGCCACAGCGAGGTCGACGACCCCACCGTCACTCAGCCGCGCCGCTACGCCCTCATCAAGGACCACCCGCCGCTC
>DATCBR010000316.1:0-2499 GCA_036511765.1 Acidobacteriaceae bacterium
TGCTTTGCCGGAGACGAGGTTGATGACTCCGCCGGGGAGATCGCTGGTATCGAAGACCTGGTAGAGCTCGCCCATGAGGGTTGCGGTGCGCTCGCTGGGAACGGCGACGACGGTGTTGCCCATCGCAATCGCGGGGAGGATGAGGGAGAGCAGGCCGAGGAGCGGGGCGTCGTCTGGTGCGAGGATGCCGATCGTGCCGACGGGTTCCTTCATGGCGAGCGTGACCATGCGCGCGGGTGGATTGTGGACCGTGCCCTCGAATTTATCTGCCCAGGCGGCGTAGGTAAAGGTGCGCTCGATGCTGTCGTCGAGTTCGATGGAGGCCTGCTCGGGCCCGACGAACTCGGCGAGCTTGGCGATGATTTCGGAGCGGCGCTGGATGAGGTTTTCGGCGATGAAGTAGAGGACCTGTGCGCGGCCATGGGCGGTGTTCTTGCTCCACTTGCTTGCGGCGCGTGCGGCTTCGACTGCGTTGCGGATGTCCTTGCGGTTGCCGAGGGGGGCCTCGCCGACGAGGCGGCCGTCGCGAGCATAGACGGGGTAGCTGTAGCCGGAGTCGGGGCGGGCCTGCTTGCCGCCGATGTACTGCTTCACGGTGCGATCGATTCCGAAGTCTTCGGGGGCATCCGTCGGGTCTTCGATTGGAGCTTCGGGCTCTGGCAATGCGGCGACGGGGGCCGAGTGCAACTCGTCCTGCAGCCAGGTTGGTTCGAGGTATTCGTACATTCCTTCTTTGCCCCCTTCACGACCGAAGCCCGACTCGCGATAGCCGCCGAAGCCGCAGGCTGCGTCGAGGAGGTTGGTGGCGTTGATCCAGACGACTCCGGCTTTGACCTGCGCGGCGACGTCGAGGGCGACGTTGATGTTCTCGCTCCAGATGCTGGCGGCGAGGCCGTAGGTGGTGTTGTTGGCGAGCTCGATGGCCTCGGCTGGGGTGCGGAAGGTCATGGAGACGAGAACGGGACCAAAGATTTCTTCCTGCGCTACGGTCGCGCTGGGCGTGACGTTAGTGAGGAGCGTGGGCTTGAAGAAGAGGCCGTGCGCGGGCAAGTCCGTGCTGGGTTGATAACACGTCGCGCCCTCGGCTATGCCCATGGCGACGAGGGAGTGGATGCGATCGTACTGCACCTGGTCTACGATGGCTCCGATGTCGATGGCCTTGTCGAGCGGCGAGCCGATGCGGAGGGTTTCCATGCGAGCGCGGATTTTTTCGTAGAGGCGCTCGGCGATGCGCTCCTGAACGAGGAGGCGAGAGCCGGCGCAGCAGACCTGGCCCTGGTTGAACCAGATGCCGTCGACGAGGCCTTCGACGGCGGAGTCGAGGTCGGCGTCGTCGAAGACGATGAAGGGGGATTTGCCCCCGAGCTCGAGGGAGAGTTTCTTGGCTGTAGCGGCGGTCGCCTTGCGGATGATGCGACCGACTTCGGTGGAACCGGTGAAGGCGATCTTGTCGATTCCGGGATGGTTGACGAGCGCTGCGCCGGTGGTGCCGTCGCCGTGGATGACGTTGAGGACGCCGGGGGGGAGGCCGATTTCGTCGGCGATCTCGGCAAAGGCGATGGCGGTGAGGGGGGTGTACTCGGCGGGCTTGATGACGATGGTGCAGCCGGCGGCGAGGGCGGGTGCGACCTTCCAGGCGAACATCAGGAGCGGGAAATTCCACGGGATGATCTGGGCTACTACACCGACCGGGCTGTAGCCCGGAAATTCCTCGTCGCGGAGTTGCGCCCAGCCCGCATGGTGGTAGAAGTGGCGCGCGACAAGGGGAATGTCGATGTCGCGGGACTCGCGGATGGACTTGCCGTTGTCGAGGGTTTCGAGGACGGCGAGGCGGCGCGAGTGCTTCAGGACCTGGCGGGCGAGGGCGTAGAGATAGCGGGCGCGCTGATGGCCTGTGAGGGCTTGCCAAGCGGGGAGGGCTTTGGTGGCGGCGGCTACGGCTGCGTCGACGTCGGCGGTGGTGCCGGTCGCGATGGTCGCGAGGAGTTCGCCGGTGGCGGGGTTCGTGGTGGCGAAGGTTTGCTTGCCCGCGGGGGTGAAGGCGCCGTCAATGTAGTGGCCGAAGGTGCGGTGGTGCGCGTCGAGCCAGCGCGTGACTTCGGAGGCGTCTTCGGGGGCTGGGCCGTACTCCATGCTTTGAAACTTCTCCACAATGCTGCTGCTCATTCAAATTCCTCCGCGCCCACCGCGCTGCTTCAGTCCAGGGTTTATGCGATCGGGTGGCGATATGCCGCCGAGTATCTGCCGGTTACGTAGTGCTCCAGTTGCCGTTCGATGTCGGCTAGCATGCTGCTGGCGCCGTAGCGGAAGAGGGTGGGCTCGAGCCAGGGGCGGCCTAGTTCGTCCTTCATGGTGGCCATCCAGTCGAGGGCTTGCTTGGCGGTCTTGATGCCTCCGGCGGGTTTGAAGCCTACCGCCATGCCGGTTCGTTCTGCGTAGTCGCGTATCGCGCGGATCATCACGAGGGACACGGGGAGGGTGGCGTTGACGGCTTCCTTG
>DATCBR010000317.1:0-3353 GCA_036511765.1 Acidobacteriaceae bacterium
GCCCACACGCAAGAAGCTCGAAGCGACGCTCGCCGAGCTGGGGCTGCTGGTGCCCGCTACAATCGAATCCAGATCATGACAACTGAATCACTTGAAGCAAGAATTGAGCGGCACTTCGCCGCCGGTGCTGCGGCCGTAGGCGATGCCGCAGCGCTTGCCGCATTCCTCGAACTGCGCACCGCGCTTGAGGCCGGCACGCTGCGCTCGGCTGAGCCTGATGCAAGCACACCCACCGGCTGGCGTGTCAACGCCTGGGTCAAGCGCGGCATCCTGCTTGGCTTCCGCCTGGGCGCGCTGGAAGAGATGAACGGAAACCATCCCGCGGGCGGCTCCATCCTCTCTTTCGTGGACAAGGCCACCTACCCCGCGCGCCGCTTCGCCGCCTCGGACGGTATTCGGGTCGTTCCCGGCGGTAGCTCGGTTCGCTCCGGCGCGCACCTTGCGCGGGGCGTGGTCATGATGCCCCCGGCCTACGTCAATGCCGGCGCGTTCGTCGACGAGGGCACCATGATCGACTCGCACGCGCTCGTCGGCAGTTGCGCGCAGATTGGCAGGCGCGTGCATCTCTCTGCCGCCGCGCAGATCGGCGGCGTGCTGGAGCCGGTCAACGCCAGCCCCGTCATCATTGAGGACGACGCGCTGGTAGGCGGCAACACCGGCGTCTACGAGGGCACCATCGTGCGCAAAGGCGCGGTGCTGGCTGCGGGCACCATCCTCACGCGCGGCACCCCGGTGTATGACGTGGTGAACGGGACTGTTCTGCGCGCTTCGGCCGATGCGCCGCTCATCATCCCAGAACGCGCGGTCGTTGTGCCCGGCTCACGCGCCGTCACCAGCGGCCACGGCAAGGCGATGGGCCTCAGCGTCTACACGCCGGTGATCGTGAAGTACCGCGACGAGAAGACCGATCTTTCGACCACGCTGGAAGATCTGCTGCGTTAGATTGACACATAGCTACGTTGTAGCTACTATTTCCCTAGAACGTGTAGCTGTAGCTGAAGTCCTTTCAAAAGGTGTTCCTTCCATCACCGTACTTGGCGCTCTATAGCGCTTGGCATTGAGCTAAGGGATGGATTGACATCCTTTGAGGGGTGAAGAGATGTTTGATTGGGACGATGCAAACACTGCTCATATCGCGGAGCATGGGGTGTTGCCGAACGAAGCCGAAGAGGTAATTTCCAAGAATCCGTTGGATATTGAATATTCGATCCGCAACGGCGAAGCGAGGCTTCGTCAGGTTGGAGAGACATTGGCAGGGCGCATATTGGCGATAGTGAGTACCATCCGTAATCAACGCATAAGGGTCATCACCTCATATCCCGCCAGCCGCGCATTGCGAGGGACATACCTGCAGTACAAGAAGGGGAAAGATGGAAAAGCGAGTTCTTCCTGATTTCAAGTCCGAAGCTGAGGAAGCGAAGTGGTGGTTCGATCACCAGGACGAACTCGACAAGGACTTCGAGCAAGCAGCAAAGGAAGGCCGATTGGGCCGCGGCACCGCTGCGCGTTTGGGCGGGATTCCTACGACGACGATCCGTCTCGATCCGGGCGATATTGCGCTGGCCCGCGAGCAGGCAAGCACGCGTGGCCTGAAGTACCAGACCTACTTGAAGATGCTGGTTCACGAAGCGCTGATCAAAGCGAAAACATAGCCGAATCGTTTAGTTCTTCAGCGGCTTCCTTGCAAAGTAGTACAGACTGAACGCCAGCAGCGAGAACATCGCCACCGCAACCCAGTCGTGGTAGAGCGGGTTCTCGCTGGAGAAGCGGAAGAGCTGCCAGTGGCCGCCGCGCCCCTCGGACAGACCCTCGGCCAATCGCACGCATACGCCCAGCAGCCCAACGATTCCGCCCGCGGCGATCAGCCCTGAAGCAAATAGGCTGCCCGGCGAGACCTCGTCGGTCAGTGACTCGCTTACGTCCGAATCCAGCGCCGCGTTCGCCCGCTCCTTCGCCATCGCACGGTCGACCATCCAGCGCATCACGCCGCCCACAAAGATCGCCAGCGTGGTCGCGATGGAGAGATACGCGCCGACAGCAAAGGTCAGCGAGCGGATGCCCAGCAGCTCCACCACAATCACCAGCGCCACACCCAGCAGCACCAGAGTCCATGGCAGCTTGCGCGAGAGGATGCCGTTGATGACGGTGGCCATCAGCCGGCCCTGCGGCGCGGCGGCCTTCTCGCTGCCGATACCCTGCACCCACCGGATCTCGATCTGCCCCGTCGCAGGGTTGTAGAGATATTTACCGTCCTGCAGCGTGGCTGATCCAATCGCGTTCAGCAGCACATAGCTGTGTGAGTCGATCAGTTGTGGCTGTGTACTGCCGCTGAAACCTTCCGCCCCTCGCGGCGTTAGTGCAATCTTCTCGCGCGGAAACGTGCCCTGGCTCTGCACGCCGTCCGGCAGTTGTGCCAGCGAGATCGCTACAGGCCGCGCCATTGGCTGGAATTTTTCGAGGCCGCGGTTCATCGCATTCAGCGTCGCGCCGATGGAGAAGATGCAGACAAATACTCCGAAGATCAGCGCGACCTGCTGCTTCCACGGCGTGGAGCCGACGAGGTAGCCGGTCTTCAGGTCCTGGCTTGTGTCGCCCGCGTTCGATGCTGCGATGCAAACCACGCCGCCCACTGTAATTGCCAGCGCGCCAAACGCAGGAGCCGTCCATCCCTTCACCAGGAAGATCGCGGCGGTTGCCATCAGCGTGGCGATGGTCATGCCGGAGACCGGCGACGCGGACGACCCCACGATGCCTACGATGCGCGCCGAGACTGTAACGAACAAGAATCCAAAGACGACGATCAGCAGGGCCGCCGCCAGGTTCGCGCCCCAGCCCACTTGCGCTCCGGGCACCGGCTTGAACACGAGGAAGAGAAACATCAGCACGGCCAACAGAGCGCTTCCGCCGAAGACAACGCTGGGCGGCAGATCATGCTCGATGCGCGAGGGTTTCGCCGCGGCGAGCTTCGCCGCGCCCTTGCGGAAGCCCTGCGCGAGTGCACTGACAATCGTCGGCAGCGTGCGCATGAGCGTGATCAGTCCAGATGCCGCCACCGCGCCCGCACCCATCGGCCGCACATACGCCGACCACATCTCCGAGGGCGACATGTCGCGGATTAGCGCGGTTGCCGGATACACCGGATGGTCCAGCGCCGCGCCGAAGAAGTGAATCGCCGGCATCATCACCAGCCAGGAGAAGCATCCGCCCGCAAACATCACTGCCGCCACGCGCGCGCCGATGATGTAGCCGACGCCCAGGTACTCCGCCGTGCAGTCGGCGCGGATGGAGCCGCCTTTGAGCAGATGCTGCGCGCCAATATCGAAGTCGCGCTTTGGCTGGTCGGGCCATAGATG